>JBAVOG010000574.1:0-12052 GCA_049691875.1 Burkholderiales bacterium
GCCCAGCCGGCGATCGGCAATGCGATGAGCACGAGCGCGATCGGCCCCTTGGCCAGCAATCCGACACCGGCGGCCACGAACAGCAGCCACCGCTCGCGCTTGCGCTCCGCATCGTTGCCGTAGAGCCCGAGCCAGAAACCGCGCATCGCGAGTGTGGTGCTCAGGACGAGGGTCATGTCGGTCATCACCGCCCCGGCGGCGACGAAGAAGAGCATCGAGCCGATGAGCAGCGCTGACGCGTACAGCGCTTCGCGGCGGGAACGCCGCACGGACAGATCCCAGACCAGCCAAGCGACCAACATCCCGCCGAGCCAATGCGGCAGGCGGGCAGCCATTTCGTTGATGCCGAACAGCTTGAAGCTGGCGGACGTCAGCCAGAAGGACAGCGGCGGCTTGGCCCAGAACGGCACGCCATAGTCGAACCACGGCGTGACCCAGTCGTTGAGCTCCACCATCTTCCGGGCGATTTCGGCATAGCGCGCCTCGGTCGTGTCCATCAGCGGATAGGCGCCCAGCGTCAGCGCACGCCCGAGCGCTGTCGCCACGAGTACGAAAAGAAGCGTGCGGCTCGATGCGCCGCGCGCCACCGTCATCGGCCAATCTCGACGACCTGCCGATGCACCGGGTGACGCGCAATCGGGCTCGACGGCTGATAGTCCTCGATCAGGTAAAGCGGCCGGCGCTTGCTTTCCAGGAACAACCGGCCGATGTACTCGCCCACGACGCCGAGCGCCATCAGCTGCAGACCGGAGAGAAACAGCATTGTCACGATCAACGTCGGAAACCCGGGCACGGGGTCTCCGATGATCAGCGTCTTGGACAGAAAGTAGAGCGCGTACCCCAGTGCGCCCGCCGCGCTCGCAAATCCGGTGTAGGTCGCGACCTTCAGGGGCGCGGTAGAGAACCCGGTGATGCCTTCCAGCGCGAAGTTCCAGAGCCGCCAGTAACGCCACTTCGTCTTTCCCGCCGCCCGGGCGTCACGGTGATAGTCGAGCGTCACTTGCCGGAATCCGATCCATGCGAAGAGTCCCTTCATGAAGCGGTTCCGCTCCGGAAGCTCGTTCAGCCCGTCCACCGCGCGCCGGCTGAGCAGGCGAAAGTCGCCGACGTCCGCCGGGATCGGCACCTCACTGAGCCGGTTGATCACGCGATAGAAAGCGTGCGCCGTCGCGCGCTTGAGCCACGAGTCGCCGCTGCGGCTGCGCCGACGCATGTTGACGATGTCCGCGCCCTCGCGCCAGGCATCGACCATGGACCGAATCAGCTCGGGCGGATCCTGCAGGTCCGAATCGATCACGACGACGGCCGCGCCCCGGGCGAGGCGCAGGCCGGCGCTCATCGCCTGCTCCTTTCCAAAATTGCGGCTCAACCGCACGACGGCGATGGCGGGAACGAGCACGTGCAGCTTCTTGAGAAGCTGCGGGGTTGCATCGTTGCTGCCGTCGTCCACGTAGATCACCTCATAGCCGCCGGGGATCGACGCCAGCGCGGCGACGAGCCGGCGGTGGAATGCCGGCAGCACGGCCTCCTCGTTGAATACGGGCACGACGACGGACAGCGTGCAAGCAGGCAGCGTTCCGGGTTCGGTCCTGGAGCCAAAAGCGTCGAGCATCATGCGAACGTCCACGCGCGGTTGTAGCTGTAGGTGATGAAGAGAACCAGAAGAGTGGCGGCAATTTGAGGGACCAGGTAATGCCAGGCCAGTATCGTGGTGCCCGCCCAGACGATTCCCCCGTTCAGCGCAGCGCCAAGTGCGGCGACGAGCAGGAAGCGCGGCAGCGCCTTTCGATGGCGGTGGTTGCCAGGAAACGTGAATCGCCGGTTGCCGGCATAGGCAATCAGGGCGCCGCAGATGGCGCCGGAAGCTGCAGCAATCGAGGGGGGAACCCGGAGCGCTTCCACCAGCGCAATCAGGAGGGCATAGTGCCCCCCAGTGGCGAGGCCGCCGATCAAGGTGTAACGCGCGAATTCCAAGCAACGCTCCGGGTGGCCGATGAGTCGACCGCCACGGTACCGGGCTCGGCATTCGGCCCGCGTTAGGATTACGTCAAGATTTCGTTAAGCCGGGAATGTCAGCACGAATCGGCTGCCGCCGCCCGGGCGATCCTCGAGCTCGATGCGCCACCCCAGGTGATCGGTCACGCGCTTGACGATGGAAAGCCCCAGGCCCGAACCGGTGACATGCTCGTCGCTTCCGCGGACGAATCGCTCGAAAAGACGCCCGCGTACCGCTACCGGCACGCCCGCGCCCGTATCCTCGACCACGATGCGGCCCGCGTCCATCCTCACGACGACCTCTCCCCGGTCCGTGAACTGGCATGCATTGCGGATCAGGTTTCCGACGGCCATGGCGACGAGCTCCGGACGCGCAGAAACCCAGGCGTCGTCCGATACGTCCAGGCGAAGGTCGACCTGTTTCCCGGACAGGAGCGGTTTGCAGAGCTCCAGCTCGTGTGCGATCAGCGGTCGAAGGGCGACCCGCGGCGCGTCCACCTCTTCCGGAGCCCGGGATAGCAGAAGGAGCGCCGAGACGCGCTCTGCCGTGTCCAGCGTGGTGCGCCGGATGCGCTCCGCTGCATTCATGAGTTGCGGACGATCTTTCAGACCTGCGATCAGCAGCTCCGCCGCTCCGAGGATGACGGTCAGCGGCGTTCGCAGCTCGTGACTGACATCGCCGGTGAACAGTCGCTCGCGAACCAGAAAGCCGCGCAGATCGGCCGTTCGTGCCGCGAACGCCCGCGCTAGAACGCCAATCTCGTCGGGGGACTCGCGAAAGGGCAGATCCTCCCGATTCTCGGTTCTCTCCACCGCATCGGCCAGGGCGGTCAGTGGTGCGATGACCCGACTTGCCGTGATCCGGCCAAGCACGACAGCCAGCGCCATGCACCCGAGGAACGCTCCCGCCAGGGCGATGAAGGCCCCCTGCTCGATCTGCAGGAACTTACCCTGATCCTCCGCCAGAACGAGACGCTCGCCGCCCTCGTCCCGCACCAGAACCCGCAACGCCTGCTCCCCGGCGGTCACGTCGTGCAATCCCGGCGCGAGATTACGAATATCTCCGGAGATCTCGGCGCCCCGAAGAAGCCACATGCCGACCGGCAGCTCGGTCGCCAGCCCGTGGCGCTGGCGCACGACGAGCCGGTCGAGCTCTGCGCTCAGCCGAATGTCCATCACGTCGTCCTCGACCGCCTCGATGGTGAGATATGCCGCGCCCGAAAACACGGCGCACAGCACGAGCGCCAGCAGGGCGTATGCCGCGGTGATCCGATGGCGCAGCGAACCCTCAGTGCGCATCGGGATCCACCAGGCGATACCCGACACCTTGCACCGTCTTCAGCATCGCGGTCGCGAAAGGCTTGTCCAGGGCCTGGCGCAGCGCGTGGATGTGGGTGCGCAGGGCATCGCTTTCGGGGGGATCGTCACCCCACACCTCCCGCTCGAGCGCTTCCTTGCTCAGCACACGTGGCGCCGCGCGGATCAGCGCGCCGAGCAACTTGTAGCCCGTCGGCGTGAGCGCCAATCGCTGATCGTCCCTGGCAGCCTCGAAGGTCGTCGGATCAAACCAAAGCGTGCCATAGCGCAGCGTGGCTTCGTGATGGGCATTCTGCGCGCGCCGAACCAGCGCCTTGAGGCGGGCGTCCAGCTCGACCAGCGAGAAGGGCTTAACCAGATAATCGTCCGCACCGTGCTCGAATCCATCCACCTTGTCCTGGAGGGTGTCCCGGGCCGTCAGCATGAGGACCGGTGTCGATTGCCGTAACTCGTCGCGCAGTTTCCTGCATACGTCCAGGCCGTCCATACCCGGGAGCATCAGGTCGAGCACGATCGCATCGAAACGACCTTCAGCGGCGCGCGCGAGCCCGGCGAACCCGTTGCGCGCGGAGTCGAGCGTATAGCCGAGCGGCTCCAGAAACCCGTACAGGTTCGCCAGGATGTCGGGATTGTCTTCAATGATCAGAACACGCATCGATGATGCATCCCGGTTCGCGCGCTCCTCGCGCGCCATTAGTGCAGTGCGCACTTCGCCCCGAAGGATTGTAGCGCGCATGCACGGCGATACTGTGGACGATCACCAAGGTCCTATGGAAGGCGCTCACTACGGCGACCTGGTCGGAACTGGCCGACGTCGTCGTAATAGGCAGGATCGTCGTTCTCCGGGATCCAGCCGGGAATTCCGAGGATCGGCAACGGCGCCAGGCTCCGCGTGGAGGCGAGCGCACCCGGCGCGGCAAAGTACTCGGCGGCGCGTCTGTCGAGCGCGGCGTTGAGCGCATCGGTCGGCCACTCGAGCGAATCGTCCCTCGCGTCCAGGATCAACGCTTTCGACGTGACGCCGGGAAACGGCGCGAGCGCGGTCTCCAGTATCGCGTGGCCGAAGACGTGAAAGCGCATCCGCTGCCGGACGTCGGCGCGGCGCTTCCAGAAGAGCTCCTTCCAGCGAAACTCGCGCAGGAGCCTCGACAGCGACGGATCCGCGCAAGCGACCAGCACCCCGCCCTCGTCGAACAGGGTGAGCACGTCGCGCGCCGTACCGCGGCGCGGATCGCCGCGCCGCTCGCGAAGTTCCTCGCAGTGACGACGGTTCAGCGTGGCCTTCGTGTGCGGGAACGCAAGCCATATGAGCGCGTTGAAAAGATCGTGCCAGCCCGATTCGCGCGTCGGCACGGCGCCGGTCTCGAACACGCGTTCCTCGTACGATCGGTCGGTCGCGTCCGGGTGTGTTCCGGCGGCGACGAATCGCAGGGCAGCGCCGCCGCCCGTGGCGATCTTACGGTCGGCGGCAATCGCATTCAGCGCGTCGAGCGCGGGAAAACCGGATTCCGGAAGCGCCGCGACGAGCGACCCGACCGATGCGAATATCGGCGATGCGATCAGCGCATCGCGATTCCAGCGGGGCGCATCGGCGGACTTCATGGAGCAAGTTCAGACCAGACGCCAGGCGATCCGTTCACCGGCCCGGAGCGGCACGAGCATCTCGTCGCCGAATGCGATCGCGGGCGTGACTTCCAGCGCCCGCTTCTCCAGGGTCACGCGCCCGGTGTTGCGCGGCAGCCGGTAGAAATCCGGGCCGCGGAAGCTCGCGAATGCTTCGAGCCGGTCGAGCGCGTCCGCCGCATCGAACGCTTCGGCATACATCTCCAGGGCGGCGTGCGCCGTGAAACAGCCAGCGCAGCCGCACGCGCTCTCCTTTTCGGACTGCGGGTGGGGCGCACTGTCGGTGCCGAGAAAGAACTTGTCGCTCCCGCCGGTGGCCGCACCGACGAGCGCGGCGCGGTGCTCCTCTCGCTTCAGCACCGGCAAGCAATACCAGTGCGGCCGAAGGCCGCCCTGGAAGAGCGCATTGCGGTTGTAGAGGAGGTGGTGCGCGGTGATGGTCGCGGCGATATTCGGCCCGGCGGACTGGACGAACGAGACCGCATCGCGCGTCGTGACGTGCTCCAGCACGATGCGCAACGCGGGGAAACGCCGCACGATTTGCGCGAGCACCGATTCGATGAAGACGCGCTCGCGATCGAAGATGTCCACTCCGGGGGCGGTCACCTCGCCATGCAGAAGCAGCGGCAGGTCGGCCCGCTGCATGGCCTCCAGCGCGGGATAGGCGCGCTCGATCCGGGTCACGCCGGACTCCGAGTTGGTGGTTGCCCCGGCCGGGTAGTACTTCACCGCGTGCACGAACCCGCTTGACCGCGCCAGGTCGATCTCGGCCGGGTTCGTGTTGTCGGTCAGATACAGCGTCATCAGAGGCTCGAACCGAAGCCCCGCGGGCAGCGCCTGCAGGATGCGTTCGCGATAGCTGCCCGCCAGCGCCACTGTCGTGACCGGCGGCTTGAGATTCGGCATGACGATCGCCCGTGCGAATTGCCGGGCGGAATACGGCAACACGCTCGCAAGCGCGGCACCGTCCCGAAGGTGCAGATGCCAGTCGTCCGGCCGGGTAATTGTCAGGCGGGTGAGGCTCGTGACGCGGCCGGTCATCGCTGGCGCGCTTTCTCGAGGTCGAGCGCCGCCGCGTACAGTGCGTTCCGCGGGGCTCCGGTGATCGTCGCGGCCAGCTTGACTGCCGTCTTCACGGGAAGTTCGTCGAGCAATGCCTCGAGCACCCGCCGCGACTCCGGATCATCGTCATCGTGCGTCGGCGCTCCCGAGACGATCAGCACGAACTCGCCCCGTTGCCGGTTGGCATCTTCGGCGAGCCAGGCATGTGCATCGGCAAGTCGACAGGCATGAACCGATTCGAACATCTTTGTCAGCTCGCGCGCGATCACCACGTCGCGTTCTTTTCCCAGCAACTCCGCCAGATCGACGAGGCACTCGAGTATCCGGTGCGGAGCCTCGTACAGAACGAGCGTATGCGGAAATTCGCGCCAGTGCTCCAGGGCGCGCCGCCGCGCTGCGCGCTTCGACGGAAGAAATCCCAGGAATGCGAATGGTCCCTGTGTTCCCGACACCGAAAGCGCGGCGGCCAGCGCGCTCGCCCCGGGAATCGGTATGACCTCCTTGCCGGCGGCCAGGGCGGACTGGACGGCCCGGGCACCGGGATCCGAGATCCCGGGCGTGCCCGCATCGCTCACGAGCGCGACGTCACGTCCGGCGTCCAGCGCCGCCAGGACTTCCTGCGCCGCACGCTCCTCATTGTGCGCATGCAGGGACCTGGGCTTCGCGTCGATTCCGTGATGGCCGAGGAGCGCACGCGTCACGCGAGTATCCTCGGCAAATATCGCGTCCACCGTCCGCAGCACCTCGAGCGCGCGGAGCGTAATGTCGGCGAGGTTCCCGATCGGCGTGGCGACCACATATAATCTCCCACGCTCCTTCTCCCGTATCATCGCCCCTTCGCCATGCTGCCCGCGCATCGTTTGCGTCGCGTTCTCACCGTTCTGGTCGCAGCGGTCTGCTCAAGCGCGGCATTCTGCGCGGCGCAGGGCGTTACGGCAAGCGCGGGCCGCGGCGCGATTGCGCTCGTGCTGCCCTTCTACGAGCCGGCGTTCAGCCCGGCGGCCGAGGCGGTCCGGCAAGGTGTCGAGGCCGCAGATCACGTGGACGGCAACCGGTACACCATCCAGCTGTGGCATACGAATGCCGAGCCGGACAGGATTCTCGCCGCGTACGACTCGGCCATCGCTGCGGGCGCCCAAGCGGTGATCGGCCCGATGACGCGCGAGGGTGTCGCCGCGCTGGCTGCCGCGAACCGTGATGGTCCTCCCACGGTGGCGCTCAATCTGGGCGAGCAGGGCAAGCCGTTGCCGCGCGGAATGTACACATTCGGCCTGGCGCTCGACGCCGAAGCGAGGATCGTGGCGCAGACCATGTGGCGCGAGAACGTGCGCAACGTCGCGGTAGTGGGTACCACGTCCCCACTCTCACAGCGCTCGGCCACCGCGTTCGCAGACGAATGGCGGCTGCTCGGCGGCCGGTTTACCGATGTTTTCTCGGTTCCTCCGGACGCGGAACTCGGGGTGCTCAAGCAGGCGCTCGTCGACAAGCCGCCGGAAGCGGTTTTTCTGGCTGCCGAGCCCGAACGCGCGCCGTCGCTGCGTCCCTATCTCGGCAGTCAGATGGCGGTGTGGATGACTTCACAGATCAATACCGGCGGCGCGACACGCCTCGGTGCGATCGACCTGGCAGGCGTGCGGTTTCTCGAGATGCCATGGCTCTTGCAGCCCGATCATCCTGCGGTCGCGATCTATCCGCGTGCACCGTCGGGCGGTGGTGATCTGGAGCGGTTCTACGCGCTGGGTATCGACGCCTTTCGCATCGCCGCCGCGCTCGTCGAAGGCCGGGTCAATCCGGAGATCGACGGTGTGACCGGGCACATCCGGGTCGCGTCGGGAGGCAACGTCATCCGGGAACCCGTTCCTGCGACGTTCCGCAATGGCGTCGCCGTCCCGCTGAAATGAGCATCGACCGGCGCGTCGCCGGCCGCGCCGCAGAGCGACTCGCGGAGGATTTCCTCGCCGCACGCGGCCTCGTGATTCTGGAGCGCAATTTCCGTTGCCGCGCCGGTGAGGTGGATCTGATCGCGCGCGACGGCGCAACACTCGTGTTCGTCGAGGTACGGCTGCGAGCGGACGGCAGGTTCGGCGGCGCGGCGGCGAGTGTCGACGCGCGCAAGCAGGCCAAGGTGCTGCGCGCCGCCAGGTTTTATCTCGCCAACCAGCCGGACCGGCCATGCCGGTGCGACGTCGTCGCGCTGGACCGGCTGGATCCGAATCGGATCGAGTGGATCCGCGACGCATTCTCGGCATGAAATGAGGCCCGCGCGAGCGCGGCGGTGGCCCACGCGAGCGCGGCGCGTCTTCGTCCGATCTGTCGTGATTCTCCGACATGGGCGTGAACCCGCGCGACTGGTAGAATCGGAGCCCGTGAGCAGCCCAATGGATCTCGTCGCACGCGTTGCCCAGCATTTCTCGGACAGCGCTCAGATCAAGCTCGCGGCGATGAATTCCCTTTCCGCTCCGATCGCGCAGGCCGCGGAGCTGATGTCACGGTGCCTGCTCGCGGACGGAAAGATTCTCGCGTGTGGGAACGGCGGGTCTGCCGCCGATTCGCAGCACTTCGCGGCAGAGCTCATGAATCGTTTCGAGCGCGAGCGCCCCGGGCTCGCCGCGATCGCGTTGACCACGGACAGCTCCACACTCACCTCGATCGCGAACGACTACGATTATCAGCAAGTGTTCTCGAAGCAGGTGCTGGCGCTCGGCAAGCCGGGCGACGTGCTGCTCGCGATCTCGACGAGCGGTGGCTCCCGGAACGTGCTGGCTGCGGCAGGCGCCGCCCACGATCGCGGCATGAAAGTCGTCGCGTTGACAGGGCGGGGTGGCGGAGACCTGGGACGCACGCTGCGCCCCGACGACGTGCATGTCTGCGTGCCACACGACGTGACTGCACGCATCCAGGAGGTGCACCTGCTTGCGCTGCATTGCCTTTGTGACGGAATCGACTGTCTCTTGCTGGGACCGGAGTAAGCCATGAAGCTCATTTTTGCCCTGCTGGTCGTGCTGGCTGCGGCGACGCTGTCCGGATGCGCTGCCGTGGTGGTCGGCGGCGCCGTGGCGGGCGGCGCCACCGTGGCGATGGATCGGCGTCCGCCCGACGTGATGGCCACCGACGAGCGGCTCGAATGGACCGTGCAAAACCGCATCGAAGAGAAATTCAAGGACCAGGTTCACGTCAATGTGATCAGCTTCAACCGCAACGTGCTGTTGATCGGCGAAGCGCTCAGCGCGACGATCAAGGCCGATTCCACCCGGATCGCGCAGGGCGTCGACGAAGTGAGGACGGTGACCAACGAGATGTCGATCGGCGCACCGAGCTCGATGACGGCGCGCGCGAGCGACAGCTACATCACCAGCCAGGTCAAGGCGCGGCTGGTCGGCGAGTACGAAAAGGTCAACCCCGAGCACATCAAGGTCGCGACCGAAGCCGGGGTGGTCTATCTCATGGGCATGGTGACGAAGAGCGAGGCCGAGGTCGCGACGAAGGTTGCGCGGACCACCAGTGGCGTGAAGCGTGTGGTCCGGGTGTTCGAGTACATTCCGGATACGAAAGCCAATCCGCCCAAGCCGCCGCCGAAGACCTCGCAATAGCGCCATCGCGTAGCCGCACCTCCGCGCCCCGAGGTCACTAAGCTTCCAGGCGGCGCCTCAGAAACCGCATCACGGCTCCGAGCACCGGCACGGTCTCGTAGAGTTCGCCCGCCGCGTCCCAGTAATCCCGGTGCCAGGCGATGCGCCCGTCGCTCGCCAACCGGAGATGGGATACCCCGCGGACGAGCCTCGCCCGCCCGCCCATCAGAAAATTGAAATCCCATGCCAGCATGGCGCCGTCCGGGCCCTCCCATCGCCCCGTGACGCTGAAGCGGGGATCGCCCACCTGCTCGAACATGTGGGCGAATACGCGTCGGATCGGCTCCACACCGCGCACTTCGTTGAATGGATCCTTGAAATACGCATCCGGCGCATAGAAGTCGCCGGTGCGGGCCACCGACTCCGGAGTGAGCGATTCGAACCAGGTGATGATGTCGTCGAGCCTCATGTCCCGGTCGCCTTGCGCACCAACGGGAAGTACGCGCTGTAAGGCAGGTGACGCAAGAACTTGAGCATGCGTGTGAATCGCTTGGGAAAGTGGGTCTCGAATTCGCCGCGCGCGAAACCGGCGAGAATCGCCTCCGCCGCCACGTCGGGCTTGATCAATGCCGGCATCTTGAAGGGATTGCGCGCAGTCAATGGTGTCGCGACGAATCCCGGATTGATCAGGTGCACACCGATGCCACGGGGCGCGAGGTCGAGGTAGAGGCCTTCCGCGAGATTGATGAGGGCCGCTTTCGTCGGCCCGTAGGCGAGGCTGTTCGGCAAGCCGCGAAAGCCGGCCACGCTCGAGACGAACGCGATCGCCCCGCTCGAGCGGGCCAACATTTCGGGAATCACCAGGGTCAGCAGATTGTAGGCGCCCATCAGGTTGACCTCGACCTGCCGACGCGCGTCCTCGAGCGTGAGCTCCCAGGCGCGCTGCGGCTTGTACGTGCCGGCAAGATAGACCACGACATCCGCACCGCCCCAAGCCTTGAGCACACGCCCATGCGCCGCCGCAAGTGATTTCATATCGGTCACGTCCGCCGCAACCACCAGACCCGTGGCCCGGCCGCCGACTACCTTGGCGAGCGCCGCTTCGTTTCGCGCCGTGACGGCAACGCGCGCGCCCCGTCCGAAAAGCGCCCCTGCGAGCGAAGCGCCGATGCCCGTCGAGGCGCCGACCAGCCAGACGCGCTTGTCGCTCCAATCGGTGATCCTGGAATTCAGCGCCATCGATCGGTCCTCATGACGGGCCTGGGTCAGCGCCGCTTGCGAAACGCGATCGTGATGTCGCCGAACCGGATGCCGAACTTGGTGATGACCGAGCGGTTCAGCATGGTGACATCGTCCACGAGGTACATCCAGTCGTCGAGGTCGACCTGCCACCCACCCTGCTCCTCCGGCAATCTGAGGACATAGCGCCATTGCAGCGCATTGCCTTGCGCCTCGCCCTGCGCGGACCCGACCACGTCTGCTGCCGTTCCAGTGTAGCGACCGGTCCCGGTGCGGGTGATCGTCCACACCCGCTTTTCCCGCTTTCCGTCGGACCAGTCGAACATCTCGTCCAGCGTGCCGACGTCGCCATCCCAGTGCGCCTCGATGACGACGTGGAACCGGCGCAGCACTTTGCCAGAGCGATCCTGCACCATGCCCCAGCCGTCCACGGTACCGGCGAAGTATTGCGCGAGGTCGAGGATGGGCCGTTCGGCCCGGTAGTCGGACGGCGTCACGTTCGCGCAACCGACCAGCATGAGCGTGGCTGCGATCGCAGCCAGCTGTGTTCGAAACATTTCATTCTCCTTGGAAGCCCAGCCGCCCGCGCGCCGTTACCGGCGCGCGCCAGCTCATCAGCGCCCCAGCTGCAGCAAGCTTGAACGCGCAGGGAAAGATGCAATAGACGAGCGACACGGCGCCCGTCGCCCCGCCGGCCCCCGGCTGATAGCCAAGCCAGGCGAGCGCCGGCAGCGCAATGCCGGCTGCGGCCGCGAGGTTGGCCTTCGTCACGAGATTCCACAGTCCGAAATAGCTTCCTTCGGCGGCGGCGCCCGCGCGAGTGCGGGCATCTCGATCGATCACGTCGGCAAGGATCGAGGGCGGAAGCGCGAGGTCTGCGCCGAGTGCCATACCCGAGAGCGCGCAAATCACGCCGAATTCGCCCACGTCTCCCGGACCCAGGGCGTACGCCCAGACGAAGGCGCCCACTGCGAGCAGCATGCTCGCGATCCATGCGTGCTTCTTGCCTATCCGGCGTGCCAGCCAAACCCAGAAGGGCATCCCCGCTGCGCCGGCCAGAAAATAGAGCACCAGGAAGATTGCGCTCGCACCGGAGGCGCGCAGCACGTCCTGGATGTAGAACAGGACGAGCGTCGAAGGAATCGCTGCGGCGATTCCCGACAGCACGAAGACCACGAGCAGCGCACGGAAGTCGCGATTGGCGAGCGGCTGCGTCATTGCCTGCCAGACACCGGACGCGTCTGTCC
>JBAVOG010000575.1:0-3868 GCA_049691875.1 Burkholderiales bacterium
CCTGAAGCAGGCGCTCGCGTGGGTCGGCCACGCGCAGACGCGCAATCGCGGAACGGTGGGCGGCAGCCTGGCGCACGCGGACCCTTGTGCCGAGCTGCCGCTGGTCGCGCAGATGCTCGGCGCACGCATGCTCCTGCGTTCGGCGAAAGGCACGCGCAACCTCGCGGCAGACGAATTCTTCACCGGGCCGATGTCGACTGCAATGGCGCCGGACGAGTGTCTGGAGGAAATCCATTGGCCTGTATGGGACGAGCCGCGCACGGGTTCGGAGTTCACGGAGCTCAGTGCTCGGCACGGCGACTTCGCGATCGTTGCGGCGGCCGCGCAGATCGTGCTCGACCCCGAAGGGCGCTGCACGCGCGCAGCACTCGGCCTGGGCGGGGTGGGACTCACGCCCCTCGCATTTCCCGGACTGGCCGAGCGCCTGGTCGGTGCGTGCCCCCGCGAGAAGGATATCGAAGACCTGGCGCACGAGGCGGCTGCACAGTGCGATCCGGGCTCGGACTTGCATGCCAGCGCGGCATACCGCCGCCACGTTGCACAGGTGCTCGCCGGGCGCGCGCTGCGCGTCGCGCACGAGCGAGCGGGTAGCGTGCAGTGAGCCAGTCGCTCAACGCGATCACGGTCGAAGTGAACGGCGTCCAGCGCACGGACAGCGTTCCCGCGCGTCTGTCCCTCGTCGATTGGCTGCGCGATGACTTGCGCCTGACGGGCACGCACGTGGGGTGCGAGCACGGTGTGTGCGGTGCGTGCTCGATCCTCCTGGACGGCGAGCCGGTCCGGTCGTGCCTGATGTACGCGGTGCAGGCGGATGGGCACCGCATCACCACCGTCGAAGGGCTCGCGCGCCCCGACGGATCGCTGAGCGTGCTGCAGGACAGCTTCTGCGAGGCGCACGGCCTGCAATGCGGCTACTGCACGCCCGGGATGCTGATCTCGGCGCAGGCGCTGCTCGACGCCAATCCGCATCCGACCGACGCGCAGATCCGCGACGCGATCGGCGGCAACCTCTGCCGTTGCACCGGGTATCAGCAGATCGTGGAGGCGATTCGCCTCGCGGTCTCGCGCGGAGCGGGCGGAGCAGCGCGATGACTTTCCGGTACATCGGTCAGAAACGCCGCACCAAGGAGGACCCGCGCTTCGTCACCGGTCGCGGGCGCTACGTGGCCGACGTCGCGCTGCCGGGCATGAAGCACGTGGCACTGGTCGCCTCGCCGCATCCGAGCGCACGCATCGTCTCGATCCGAACAGAGTCGGCACGCGCCCAGCCCGGGGTGCATTACGTGCTCACGGGGGAGGAGTTCTGCGCGCACACCGATTCGCTGGCGATCGGCGTCGACGCGCCGGAGGTCAAGCGCTGGGCGCTCGCCCACGGCGTGGTGCGCTATGCGGGGGAGTGGGTCGCAGCGGTGGTCGCCGACGATCGGGCGCTCGCGGAGGATGCTGCCGAACTCGTGGAGGTCGAGTACGAGCCGCTGCCGTACGTGATCGATCCCGAGGCATCGCTCGCGCCGGACGCCACGCTGGTGCATCCGGCACATGGATCAAACGTCCTCTACCACCGCAAGTTCGTGTGGGGGCCCGTCGAGGAGGCATTCGAAGAGGCCGAGCACCGCATCGCCTTCCGCGCCGTCTGGGGGCGAAATGCGACGGTGCCCATCGAGACCTTCGGCGTCGCCGCGCAATGGAACGCGGGAACGCAGATGCTCGACATCTGGGCGTCGATCCAGATGCCAAAGTTTCCCGATCAGACCGCGCGTGCGTTGCGCCTGCCGGGCAATGCGGTGCGCGTGCACTACGACGTCGACGTCGGCGGCAGCTACGGGGTGAAGCGCGGTATCAAGCACACCGTGCTGGTGGGTTACCTGGCGAAGCGCCTGGGGATGTCGGTACGGCTGATCGAGGACCGTCTCGAGAACATGCGTGGCGGCGACATGCACGGGCCAGACCGGTTCTTCGACATGCAGGTCGCATTCGACGGCGACGGCACGATCCGCGCTCTCAGGATCCGCGCGGTGGACGATGTCGGCGCCTATGCGGGCCGCTCGCCGCTGCAGCTTGCCAAGCCGGTCACCGCGATCTGCGGGCCCTATCGGATTCATGCCGTCGAGTACGAGCCCACCTCGGTGATGACCAACAAGACGCCGCAGGAGGCGGTGCGGGGCTTCGGCCAGTCGCCGACCAACTTCGCGATGGAGCGCGCGATCGACCGTGTCGCGCGCCACCTCGGCATGGACCGCATCGTGCTGCGGATGAAGAATCTGATTCGCAAGAACGAATTTCCGTACACCATACCGAGCGGTTCCACTTACGATTCGGGCGACTACCATGCGGTGGTCGACAAGGCGCTCGCGGCAATCGACTATCCGGCGCTGGTGCTCGAACGCGACGCCGCACGCCGGGCGGGACGGCTGGCGGGCATCGGCATCTCGACCTGCCTCGAGCCCAGCGGCGGCAATTCCGCGTTCGAGGTGCTGTTCAATCCGAAGAACGAGACCACCACCTGGATGGACTCGTGTCTGGTGCGCGTCGACCTCTCGGGCGCGGTCACCGGCGTGATGAACACCTCGAGCTCGGGGCAAGGGCACGAAACGCTCGTCTCGACGGTGGTGGGCGAGGTGCTCGAACGCGACCCGGCTTCGATTCGCGTCGTACGCGCGGATTCATTGACTGCGCTGCCTTCCAACAGCCCGGTCGGCAGCCGCATGGCGATCATGCTCGGCGGTGCGGCCGCGGGCGCGGCCAGGAAGGTCAAGGCGGCACTCCTGGCCATCGCCGCACACAACTTCGAGTGCTCGGTCGAGGACCTGGAATATGCCGACGGCGACGTGAGTCTGAAGGGCGCCCCCGAGAAGAAGCTGAAGTGGGATCAGCTGGTCACGATCGCGCACCGCCACATCCACAAGATGCCCCCGGGCATGGAGCCCGGCCTGCAGGAGAAGTTCGTGTGGGATGTGCCGACCGGCGGCGACCTGCCGACACCCGAAGGACGCATCCAGATCTATCCCTGCTACGCGTTCGAGGCGCACGTCGTCTACGTCGAGATCGATCGCGACACCGGCAAGCCGGTCATCCGCCGTTACGTGTGCGGCCACGACTGCGGCGTCATGATCAACCCGGACATCGTCCATGGCATGACCTACGGCGGCATCGCCCATGGCATCGGCGCCGCGCTCTACGAGAAGTTCGCCTATTCCGAGGGTGGCCAGCTCGAGAGCGGTACCTTCATGGACTATCTCATTCCGAGCGCACTCGAAGTGCCGGAGCTGAAGATCGTCGATCACTGTACGCCTTCGCCGCTCACGACCTTCGGGCAGAAGGGATCGGGCGAAGCAGGCTACCTCGGCGCGCCTGCGGCGATCGCCAACGCGGTCAACGATGCGCTCGATCCGCTGGGTGTCTCGATCGACCGGCTGCCGATGTCGCACTCGGCGATCTGGGAACGGATCGCCACGGCAAACGACATGCTATCCTCAATCGACCAGGCGACCGCCCGATGAAAGACCTCGTCATCGACATCCACGCGCACTTCATCCCGAAGCGGCTGTACGACCGCTTCGACGCCCACGCTGCGCAGTTCCCGAGCGTGCGATTGCTGCGCGACGAGAAGACCGTGCGCGTGCAGTTTCCCGGCGGCGAGCCGACGCGCCCGATTTCGCCCAAGCTCTCCGACCTCACCGAGCGGCAGACCTGGATGGGCGCGAACGGCGTGGACCACCAGCTCGTCGGGGGATGGCTCGACAGCTTCGGTTACGAGCTGCCAGCGGACGAAGGTCTGGCGTGGAGCCGCTACTACAACGACTGCATGCACGAGGAATTGCGCGCTGAGACGCGCTTCACGCCGCTCGCGACGGTGCCGCTGCAGGAC
>JBAVOG010000576.1:0-3106 GCA_049691875.1 Burkholderiales bacterium
GCTCGCGAACGAGGAGCTGCTCTTGAAGCGTGTCCCGTACGAGCAACGCGCACTCGCCGACCGCAGCGCTGCGGTGGAGATCGCCACCGTGCAGTACAAAGCGGGGCGCAGGGACCTGCTCTGGGTCGCTGAGCTGCAGACGGCGCAGCTCGCCAACGAAGCGGCCGTGATCAAGTTGCACGGGATCCAGGGCGCGAACCGCATCCGGTTGCATCTCGCGCTCGGCGGCAGCTTCGATGCCGCGCCGGCCATGACGCTGCCTACGCCGGTCGCCGCGCCCCAGCCTACGGACGGAGGTTACACTGGAGCCGCCGTAGTGCCGCGTTAGCGAAGGAGGGTCGAATGGGCGAGCGATTCGACGCTGTGGTCGTTGGCGCCGGCCAGGCGGGCTATATCCGGGGACCGGCGCGCCGGGCGCTCAACTCTTGATGGCCGTTGCATCGGAATCGCTCTTGCGTTCCGGCACTGGCCAGATCCTCGACATCAGCCAGGTGACGGCGAAGCCCATAACGCAACCCAGAATCACCTCGCCTACCTTGTGCAGGCCGTGCTCGATGCCGCTCAGCTCGGAGTGGTGCTCCAGACCGGCTGCGATCACGATCGCAGCCGTGATCGGCGCCTGCCGCCACATCGCCGGGATGCGGACCACATACGAAGAGAGGAGGACGGTGACGGCCAGCGCGAGCGGAAGCTGCCACTCTCCGCCGCGGCCGATCACCACGAAGAGAAGGCCCACCGCGCAGCCGAGCAGCGCGTTGATGATGCGGCCGTGGAACGTGCGGATCGCGTTCTTGAGCTGCGGATCGGCCGCCGCGATCATGGAAGCGATGGCCCAGATCGGGTTGGTCTCGGCCACCAGCCGAAGCAACAGCCACAGCGCGGTCGTGCCGATGAACACGTTCACGGCGAAGCGGGCGCCGACCAGATCGTCTTCGAGAAGCCGCTCGAACGCCTTCATCGCGGCGGCAACTCATTCGCTGCGTCGCGGTCGCCCGACCCGTGCCGTGAGTCGGCAACCGGCTCCGGCCCTGGCTGCGGCGGGCCTGGCCTGCCTGCGCGCATCGCCCGGTCCTGAAACTGCTGTGCCAAGGTGACCAGCACGCCGGTGGACCAGGCGAACGTCAACAGCCCGGCCATCGCGCACACGCCCTCGAGCAGCCGCCAGCGGTCCGGCAGATAGCCGCTGTTCAGGGTGGTGTAGTTTACAAGCGCATAGTAGAAGGCCGCGCTCGGGTTCTGCACCGCCCCGCGCAAGACGTAGAAGCTCGCCCAGAGCAGGATCTCCGTGCAATGCACCAGGACGATCAGCCAGGCGGCCACCACCAGGATTCCCATTCCGAAGGCCAGGTAGCGCCGGTACAGCGGCTCGAATCGATGCTTAAGCATCCTGCTCACGCGCAGCGTGAGTAGCATCCCCAGGCCGTGCATGGCGATGGTGACGGCCAGCAGCGCGCCGCCCCACAGGATTTCCTCGGTCGAGATGACGTAGGCCAGATCATCGCGCAGGAGATGGTTCATGCCGCGGCTGCTCCCCGGGATTCACTCGTGCGCCTGCGGCGGATTGCCTCTCAGGCGGTAGACCAGGCCGGTCTTGGTCGTGCCGAGGGAGAGCCAGTCGTGGCCGGCCTTCTGGAGCGCGACGAAGAACTGCTTGACGCGCTCGATGGCCTTCTCGTGCAGAGCGTCCCGGCGCTTGAACTTACACTGGAACGCGAACTCCCCGCACAGCGGCCGCTGCAAGCCGCGCTCACGCCACAGCGCCAGGTTGGACTTGGCCGTCAGGCCCTTGCCGAAGTCGAGCGTGCCCAGATCCTGCAGCACCTCCTCGACAATGGTGTGATTGACATAGTCGACCTTCTCGGCCTTGGACTTCTTCAGGCTCCCCAGGCACGGAAAGATCTCGCCGAGCTTTGGCATCGAGGCATGATCCAGGTCAGGCACCTGGCTCAGGCTGAGCTCCACGTTGTGCGAGAAGAGCAAGCGGTAGCCGCCGAGCTGGTCCTTGAGCGGCAGGGCTTCCGCTTTGAACTTGATGCGGTAGTCGTCCCCCGCGATGCTCGGCCGCACGTCGAGCTCCGCGGCTTTCTGCAGGTCGGGATGCCGAAACTTGAATACTATCTCCGGGTCGCTCACCGGGAAACCGTTTTCGTAAGCGATGCGCCGGCGCAGGATGAACGCCTGGTTGTAGAGCCGGAAATCCGCCGTGTCCAGGAACAGCACTTCTCGAATCTCGGGCTTCAAGACCACTCCCTTCGTCGAGAAGCCGATGCCGAACTCCCCGGCTGCACGGCCCACCAGCTTGCCGTATTCCTGGAACACCTTGGCGGAAGTGAAGCGGTCGGGCTTCAGGATCAGCTTGCACTCGAGGTACTGAACCTCGTCGAGCGGATGCCCGTCGCTGTACTGCCCCGGTCTGAGGTCGAGGACTCGCCCGGGGGGCGCCGGAGTGTCCTCGGTGCTTTTCCGCCGGGCACCCTTGGTCGTCTCCGAGCTGCTCTTGGCCATGCCGCGGTCCCTCTCAGAATGCGAATCGGCTCGGATGCTGAACCATGGCGACTCCGCGCGCAAGCGCCAGGGCGCCCCGGGCAACCGGCAAGTTGCACGCGAGCATCTCGCCGACGTATTCGATGGTCACAGCGGCTGGCGTCCGCACTGCTACCACCGCATCTCACAGAGCGCCGGCCGAGCCGGCCCAGCTGCGCATCGGTCACAGGTCGGATACCGAGCACAGAAGAAGCTGGAAGAGATGGGCCAGCTCGACAACACCATCGTGGCCTTCACCACCGACACGTCTTCGACCCCTTGAACGGCGTGGTGCCGTCGTCGGGGAAGGTGAAGATCTCGGCGCCGTTGGTATCACGTGCATGCCGATGCCGCGGCACAGATGCTTTTCTAGTCGCGACCAGGTAAGAGCGCGCTTAGATGCAAGCAGCAGGGTGTGCGGGCCGTCGGTTACGAAAGATGGCGTTTTCGCTCCTAATAGAATCAATGTCATACTGAGCCATCATCTTTGGGAAGTATGGCGTTTTCTCTCTCGGAATCAAAGGCGAACGTGCGGATTGTGATTCCGGTTGTTGTGGGTTCGAGTCCCATCCGCCACCCCATG
>JBAVOG010000577.1:0-2919 GCA_049691875.1 Burkholderiales bacterium
ACCCCGGATGCTGCGCAGCCACCCCTCCTCATCAAGGAGGGGAAGAACCATCTCCGAGGCGGGCTCGAGGTCGTATTGCGAACCGGTAAAATCGACCGCAGGAACCCGCCATGCTGCTGATGATCGACAACTACGACTCGTTCACCTACAACTTGGTCCAGTACCTGGGTGAGCTCGGCGCGGACGTTCGAGTTGTGCGGAATGACGCGATCACGCTGGAAGATGTGGCGCGACTCGCGCCCGGGCAGATCGTGATTTCGCCGGGACCGTGCACACCGAACGAAGCGGGCATCTCGGTGCCGCTGGTGCGGGAGTTCGCGGGTCGCATCCCGATACTGGGGGTGTGCCTCGGCCACCAGTCGATCGGCCAGGCGTTCGGCGCGCGGATCGGGCATGCACGGACGCTGATGCACGGCAAGGTCTCGGCGATCCGGCATCGCGGTGTAGGCGTCTTTCGGGATCTGCCCGAGGGGTTCAGCGCGACGCGCTACCACTCGCTTGCGATCGAGCGTGCATCGCTGCCGGATTGCCTCGAGATCACTGCCGAGACCGACGACGGCGAGATCATGGGCGTGCGCCACCGCGAACACGCGGTGGAGGGCGTGCAGTTCCACCCCGAGTCCGTTTTGAGCGAGCACGGACACACGCTGCTGGCCAATTTCCTCCAACGCACGGGAGAACCTTCATGAGCATGACGCCGCAGGAGGCGCTCACGCGCTGCATCGAGCATCGCGAGATCTTTCACGACGAGATGCTCGATCTCATGCGCCAGATCATGAGCGGGGAGATGTCGCCCGTGCTGATCGCGGCCGTCACGATGGGGCTGCGTGTGAAGAAGGAGACGATCGGCGAGATCACCGCGGCCGCGCAGGTGATGCGCGAGCTTGCGACCAAGGTAGTCGTGAAGGATCCCGAGAGTCTGGTGGACGTGGTCGGCACGGGCGGCGACAGCGCGCACACCTTCAACATCTCCACCGCGGCGACGTTCGTCTGCGCCGCGGCCGGCGCGCGGGTTGCAAAGCACATGGGGCGCGCGGTATCGAGCAAATCGGGCGCCGCGGACGTGCTCGAGGCGCTCGGAGCGAACATCAACCTGAAGCCGCAGGAAGTCGCGCGCGCGATCGACGAGCTGGGCGTCGGATTCATGTTCGCCCCGAACCATCACGCGGCGATGAAGCATGCCGCGCCGGTGCGCCGCGAGCTGGGCGTGCGCACCATCTTCAACATTCTCGGCCCGCTGACCAATCCGGCGGGTGCTCCCACGCAGCTTCTGGGCGTCTTCCACTCCGATCTCGTCGGCATCCTGATACGGGTGCTGCAGCGCCTGGGGGCGCGCCACGCCATGACCGTGTGGGGTATGGAGAACCTGGACGAGATCTCGATCTCAGGGCAGACCATGGTGGGCGAGCTCAAGGACGGGCGCATCAACGAGTACCAGGTTCACCCCGAGGATTTCGGCCTTCCGGTCCACGACCCGCGCACGTTGCGCGTGACGTCCGTCGAGGAGTCACGCGATGCGGTATTGCGGGCGCTCGAAGGCAAGGCAAGCTCCGCGCGCGATGTCGTGGCGCTCAATGCGGGTGCGGCGATCTACGTGTCCGGAAGGGCTGCGACGATGCAGGACGGCGTGGATCTCGCGTTCGAGACGATCGGCAGCGGTGCGGCGCGCGCGAAGCTCGACGAGTTCGTGAAATTCACCCAGCAGTTCGCGAAAGCGTGAGGCGCGTGCGCGACCGTCAGACGCCCGAGACAGGACCGCTCTCATGACAGTGAAATTCTCGCGTACCAAGCCGAGCCCCCGCTACGAGCGGCTGCTCCGGCAGTACCAGATCATGCATCGCGAGGGCGAGGCGCATCTCGGCATCCCGCACGCCGAGTTGCCCGAAGGCGAGTTAGACGGGGTCGTCTGCACGGACGTCCTCGAGCATTGTCCGGAAGAGGACATGGAGTGGATCGTCGCGGAGCTGTTCGGTCACGCGCGGCGCTTCGTGTTCGCGAACGTCGCGTGCTTTCCCGCGCAGAAGCGGCTGCCGAGCGGACAGAACGCTCACTGCACGGTACGCCCCGTGAAATGGTGGCGCGCGTTGATAGAGAATGCCGCACGTCGGCGTCCGCGCGTCCTCTACGAGTTCCGGATGACGTACGACGACCGAACGCCCGACGGGCCGCGCCGGGTCGAAGGCGTGCTGACGAACGAGGAGGGGTGGCGCGCCGCTTCGCAGACCTGAGCACCCATCCGCGATACGCATGCCGACAGTCATTCCACAGCAATACGCGGCACTCACCCGCGGAGCGCAGGCCTGCATGGACGCAGGCCGCTTCGGGGACGCCGAGCACGCGCTCGCGGAGATCGTGCGACTCAATCCGCGCGAGCACTACGCCTGGGGCCTGCTCGGGAGAATCGCGCTCGAGCGTGGCGATTCGGACGTTGCCCAGGAGCGCATCCGGCGCGCGCTCGATCTCGACCGGCGCAATGCCGACTACCTCAACGTGCTTGCGATCGCGCAGGCGGAGGCCGGCGATCTGGAGCACGCCGAATCGTCATTGCGGCGTGCCCTGCGCGAGCGTCCGACCCATGCGGACGCCCACTACAATCTCGGCAAGGTGTTCGAGAAGCGCGGCGACTACGCCGCGGCGCGCCGCGAATACGAGCGCACGCTGGCGCTCGACCCGAAACACCCGGGTGCGCGGGGCAACTGCGCGCGCGTGCTCCAGTTCCTCGGCGACCTGGAAGCGGCCGTGGACGTACTCCAGGCGTCGGTGGCCGAGGCCTCCGCCGAGCCGTGGAACATCATCCTCTACGGCAAGGCGCTCATGGCCGCGTGTGGCCACGCCGCGGCGATTGCGGCGTACGCGGACGCCTGTCGTCGCTTCCCCGCAAGCGGGCTGCTGCGGCGCACCTACGCCCATGCGCTGCTC
>JBAVOG010000578.1:0-1961 GCA_049691875.1 Burkholderiales bacterium
GTGCGCGGAAGATCCCCTTCTACGATCGCGCGGTCCGTGCCGGAAACTGGGCGGTGCCGCCGGGCAAGCCGATGTTCCGCATGGCGGGAAGCACGATCGGGCTGGTGGGGTTCGGCAACATCGCGCGGCAGGTCGCGGTACGCGCTGCCGCGTTCGGCATGCGGGTCCTCTACTCTGATCCGGTGGTCAAGGAAGGCCAGTTCAAGGTCCCCGGCAAGAAAGTGACGCTGGAGAACCTGCTCAAGGAATCCGATTTCGTCTCGGTGCATCCGCCGCTCACGCCCAAGACGCGCGGGATGATCAACGACGACGCGTTCCTGATGATGAAGTCGACCGCGTTTCTCATCAACTGCTCGCGGGGACCGGTGGTCGATACTGCCGCCCTCGTGCGGGCGCTGGACGGGCGGAAGATCGCCGGTTGCGCGCTCGACACGATCGATCCGGAGCCGCTGCCCGAACCCCATCCGCTGCGCGGGCGCGAGAACGTGATCGTCACGCCGCACGCGGCCTGGTACAGCGAGAAAGCGATGGTGGGCCTGCAGGAGGGCGCACCGAACGAAGTGCGGCGCGTGCTGACCGGTGAGTGGCCCGTGAATGTAGTGAATCCGGACGTACGCGGGAAGACCCGCGCCAAGATCGCAGCGCCCAAGACGAAAGCCAAGACACCCGCCAAGCGCGCGGTCAAGAAGATGTCGTCCTCGAGGAGATAGGCGCCATGGCAACAGTCGACTCGATTGAAGGCTCGGGTTTTCCGCTCGGCTTCAAGCTCCGGCAGGGCACAGGGCGCGCGGGCATCGTTTCCGGCGCCACTGGGCGCGATATCTTCAAGGTGGAGGCGCGCCAGCTTGCCGGACACCAGAAGGAAGCTGTCGTCACGGAGGGTGCGAGCGGCAGCAGCTGGCGAATCGTGAGCGACGAAGGAAGGCACCTCAAGGGCACGGATCTGGCGCCTTTCCCGCTCGGCTATTTCAATGCGGGGCTGCAAGCTGACCTCGTGAACCGGATCCTGTGGCTCGCCAAGGCACGGTCCATCCGGCTCGAGTCGCTCGACGTGCAGTTGCAGAATTTCTACTACATGACCGGCGCGTTCTTCCGCGGCGATGGCGTCGGCTATGCGGAGCCCGCCAAGGTGAAGGTCATCATCGGCTCGGCGGCGCCGAAGGAAGCGCTCGCGGGACTGGTGCGCGCGGCGGTGGCCGCTTCGCCCGCGCTCGCCGCGATGCGTATCGCGGTGGAGAACACCTTCGCCATCTACGTGAACGGCAGGCGGCGCGAGGTGACGACCATGAAGAGCTCGCCTTCGCCCGATGCGGCCGACCCGCTCAAGACCTATACGGCCGTGCCGAGTCCGCTTGCGGGGGCGACCGATCTTCCCGACATCGTCCGCAAGACCGGGGAGAGTCGCGAGGGCACGGTCACGCCGGCGCCGGCCGGAACGACGACCCGGATCATTCGTACGATCGACGGAACCTGCCGGTTGCTCGACCCGGCGGGCATCACGGAGACCGACACGGTTCTGGGACTACCCGGCATGAGCCATTTCGCGATCAAGAGCGACGAGCGCGGCGCGACGGGCGACGCATCGGTGCCCGACCAGGGCCCCGCCGGGCTCTCTCTCCTTTCGGCAGGCATTGCGTTTTGCTACATGACCCAGCTCTCGCGCTATATCGAGCACATGAAGTTCAAGATCCGCCAGGTGCGGCTCGTGCAGTTCAGCCCGTACACGCTGCAAGGCTCCGCGACGCACGGCTCACCGCGCGGCGGCATCGAGCCAGTCGACACGCATCTTTTTCTTCATGGTGACGAGAGCGACGAGACACACGAGAAGCTGATGCGCATCGCCGCCACGACGTGCTACCTGCACGCGACGCTCTGCTCGGCACTGGAGCCCGAGGTCGCGATCGAGGTGAATGGCGCGGCATTGGCCGCTTGAGGCTTGATGCGTTTTCCCCTCCTTTTCA
>JBAVOG010000579.1:0-5020 GCA_049691875.1 Burkholderiales bacterium
GCTACAACTACTCCGGCGCGCTCGCCACCGGCGCGCTGGCCGCGGGCGGCACGCTGGGCATTCTCATTCCACCTTCCATCGTGCTCATCATCTACGCGATCATGGTCGAGGCGAGCGTCGTCCAGCTCTTCCAGGCGGCGCTGATCCCGGGCCTGCTCGCGGCGCTCGGCTACATCCTCACTGTTGCAGTCGTGGTGCGATTCGTCCCGGACGCGGGACCGGCCGGCCCGCGCGCGAGCCGGCACGAGCGGATCCGCACGCTGGTCGAGATCTGGCCCGTCATGATCATCTTCGTCCTCGTGATGGGCGGCATCTACGTCGGCTTCTTCACGCCGACCGAAGGCGCGGGCATCGGCGCAGTGGGCACGTTCCTCGTCGCGGTGACGCACGGCGGCATGCGCTGGAAGGGCTTCGTCGACGCGCTGCTCGGCACCGCGCAGACGAGCGGATTCATCTTCCTGATTCTGCTCGGCGCCGCGATATTCAATGCGTTCCTGGGATTCTCGCAGCTCCCGCTCCGCGCGTCCCAGATGTTCCAGGAGTCCGGCCTTCCGCCGATGGTCGTCCTGCTGATCATGATCGCGCTCTACGTGGTCCTTGGCTGCATCATGGACTCGCTCTCGATGATTCTTCTGACCGTGCCGATCTTCTGGCCGATCATCGCCGGACTGGACTTCGGGCTGCAGGGCGAGGATCTGAAGCTCTGGTTCGGGATCATTTCGCTGATCGTGGTCGAGGTCGGGCTCATCACTCCGCCGGTGGGTCTCAATGTTTTCGTGATCCATTCGCTCGCCAAGGACGTGCCGCTGATCGAGACGTTCAAGGGTGTCCTGCCGTTTCTCGCATCGGACGCAATCCGGGTCGTGCTCATCATCCTGTTCCCGGTCATCACGCTGACTCTGCCCAAGCTGCTCGACTAGCGCCGGATCGACAGCTTTTCCGCGCGCCCGGTACCATTCGGGTTCTGCGACTGAGGAGTCGGACCATGCGCGGCGTAGTGTTTCTGGGCGATCGTGAGCTGGAGATTCGCGAATTTCCCGATCCGACCCCCGGCCCCGGGGAAGTCGTCCTCGAGATGAAGGCATCGGGCATGTGCGGCAGCGATCTGCACGTGTACCGCGCGCCCCGCCAGGGCGCCACGGCGGCAACCTCGCTCGGACTGGGCGGAAAAGGCGGACCGGTGATTGCGGGGCATGAGCCGTGCGGCGTCGTCGTGGCGCGCGGGTCCGGGGTGCCCGAGGCCATGGCGCCCATTGGCGCGCGCGTCATGGATCACCACTACGCCGGATGCGGCGTGTGTCCGCACTGCCGGGTCGGCTGGTCGCAACTCTGCCGGAGCGGCATCACGGTGTACGGGGTCACCGGGCACGGCGGCCACGCACACTACTTGCAGGTGCCCGCACGCACGCTCGTGCCGCTGCCCGACGAGCTCACTTTCGAGGAGGGTGCAGCGGTTTCGTGCGGCACCGGCACAGCGTATGGCGCATTGCGGCGCATGAATCTCGCGGGACATCACACGCTCGCGGTGTTCGGCCAGGGTCCGGTCGGATTGAGCGCCACCCTGCTCGGTGTCGCCATGGGCGCGCGCGTGATCGCGCTCGACATCTCGCCGGAGCGGCGCGCGCTCGCGAAGGAGTTCGGGGCCGACGCCGTCATCGATCCGGGCGAGCGCGATGCCGTGGCATCCCTGAAGGAGCTCACTCGCGGCGAGGGCGTCGATCTCGCGATCGAATGCAGCAGCGCGCCGTCTGCCCGGCAGGCCGCGGTGCGCAGTGTCCGCACGTGGGGGACGGCATGCTTCGTCGGCGAAGGCGGCAGCGTCTCGCTCGACGTGAGCCCCGATCTCCTGCGCCGACAGGTGACGCTGATCGGCTCGTGGACGTTCTCGAGCGTCGGCCAGGAGGAATGCGCCCGCTTCGTCGCAGATCGAAAGATTCCGCTGAAGAAACTCATCACTCATCGCTTCAAGCTCGACGACGCCGCGGATGCCTACCGGCTCTTCGACACCCAGACGACCGGCAAGGGCGTGATCGCTTTCTGAGTGCGCCCGCCACCGGGAGGCCCGGCAATATGAAATGGCTTGTCCACTCCGCGACCTTCGGGCTTACGGCCTTTCTTGCCGCCACGTTGATCGCCGTGAGCCCCACATGGAGCGCCGAAAAGGAACGCAACGACACCACGGGCCTCGATCTCGAGCGAATCCAGCGCAAGTGGACCGGCGACCTGGACGGAATGACCGAGCGCCACATGATCCGTGCGCTCGTAATCTACAGCAAGACGTTCTACTTCCTCGACGGCGCCACCCAGCGCGGGGCGACCTACGACGCGCTGCACGCCTTCGAGGAAGAACTGAATCGGAAGCTCGGCAAGAAAGTGCGTCGCGTCCAGGTCGTGTTCATCCCGGTGTCCCGGGACGAGCTGTTGCCGGCACTCCGTGAGGGACGCGGCGATCTCGTCGCGGCCAACCTCACGATCACGCCCGAACGCAAGCAGCTGGTGGATTTCTCCGAGCCGGTCTACACCGGAGTCAGCGAGCTGGTCGTCACCGGGCCCGGCGCACCGGCGATCAAGAGCATCGACGACCTCGCGGGCAAGACCGTTCTCGTTCGCAAATCGAGCAGCTACTACGAGAACCTCGAGCATCTCAACGCGAAGCTGCGCAAAGCCGGGAAGAAGTCGGTGAAGATCAAGCTCGCGCCCGAGCAGCTCGAGGACGAGGATCTCCTGGAGATGGTGAATGCCGGCCTCGTCCCCATCATCATCGTCGACAGCCACAAGGCGAAGTTCTGGGCGCAGATCCTCAAGTCGATCGATGTGCACGAGGACGTCGCGGTGCGCCAGGGCGGGGACATCGCGTGGGCGTTTCGCAGGAACAGCCCGAAGCTGGCAGCGGCCGCAAATACATTCATCGAGACTCACCGGAAGGGCACCCAGTTCGGCAACATCCTCTATCGCCGCTACCTCGAAAGCACCAAGTGGGTGGAGAGCGCGACCTCGAAGGAGGAGCTCGCCAAGTTCGAGCGCACCCTCGACCTCTTCAAGAAGTATGCCGGCCAGTACGAGTTCGACTGGCTGATGCTCGCGGCGCTGGGTTACCAGGAGTCGCGACTCGATCAGAGCGTGCGCAGTCCCGTCGGCGCGATCGGCGTGATGCAGCTGATGCCGACGACCGGGGCCGCGATGAAGGTCGGCGACGTCAAGCAGATCGAGCCGAACATCCATGCGGGCACGAAGTACATGCGCACGATCCTTGATACCTACTTCGCCGACGCGAAGATGGACGAACTCAATCGCAATCTCTTCGCGTTCGCGTCCTACAACGCGGGCCCGACGCGCGTCTCGGGATTGCGCAAGGAAGCCGAGAAACGTGGACTCGATCCAGACGTGTGGTTCGGAAGCGTCGAGCGCATCGCCGCCGAGAAGATCGGCCGCGAGACGGTGCAGTACGTGAGCAATATCTACAAGTACTACGTCGCGTACAAGCTCATCCTCGAAGAGCGGGCGGAGACGAAGGCGGCACGCAAGGAAGTGAGCGGCAAGCCGTGAGCCGCAACGCACCCACCGGCTTGACGCGGGCGCTCAGCATCCTCGGGATGGTCGTGGCGTTTCTCGGCGCCGCATCGTCTGCGCTGGCGCAGCGCCCGCCGACGGACGCGGAGGTCAAGGCATATCGCGGACTGCATGCCGCCGCGGCGAATGGAGACACCACCGAGATCGGCCGGCTGATCGCCGCAGGTGCGGACCGGGAAGCGCGCGACGACAACGGCCGCACGCCACTGCACGTCGCCGCGTTCCGCAGGCAGTACGACGCCGCCCGGGCACTCATGCTTCGGGGCGCCGACCCGAACGCGCTCGATGCCCAGCGCTACGACATCATCACCATCGCAGCGGTGGCCGACGATCTTCTGATGCTGCAGATCGCTCTCGAGGGCGGGGCCAGCGCGCGCAACGTGACGAGCCCCTATGACGGCACCGCGCTGATCGCCGCGGCGCACCTCGGCCACGACGAGGTCGTGAGGATGCTCATCAAGGCGGGCGCACCGCTCGACCACGTCAACAATCTCGGCTGGACCGCGCTGATCGAATCCATCGTGCTGGGCGATGGCGGTCCGCGCCACACGGAGACGCTCCGGGCGCTGGTTGCGGCCGGCGCCAATCCCAATCTCGCCGACCGGCAGGATATGACGCCGCTCGCGCTCGCCCGCGCGCGCGGCTAAGCCTCGATGGTGGCCATACTGGAGCAGGCCGGCGCGCGGTGACGGATGGTCGGGCGGCCCCTGACGTCGTCATCCCCCGCGCACGTGGGGATCGAGGAGGCAACTGAGTACGGGTTGCCTGGATTCCAGCTTGCGCGGGAATGACGGGCTTCTTGCGGAGATTCCCTACGACTTCGGCGGGGGGTGCCGGTACTCGGGATCCTTCTCGATGTCCTGGCTGAGGTGGCTGAGCATTCCGGTATCGGTGAGCGCCTTGCGCATGCGCTCCGGGATCACCGCGGAGTTCAGCGTCCCGTCCTCGTTGATGCGCGCATAGACCCGGGTGGCGCGGCCTTCCGCGACCAGCGCGCCGCTGTCCGCATTGATCGCCTTGCAGTTCCAGTGCAGCGTGCGCTCCCCGATTTTTGCGAGCGTCACCGAGGTCGCGACCCGGTCGCCATAGGCCGCCGGTCCGATGAACCTGAAGTGGATCTCGCCCATCACGAACGTGGTGCGGTCGTTCTTGATCATCAGGTCGATGGGGAAACCGATCGTGCGGAAGAACTCGTGCTCGGTGTCGTTGAACCAGGCGACGATCCGGGGGTAGTAGACCAGGCCGAACGGGTCGGATTCGCCCCAGTTGACTGTGATTTCCTTCCAGTACATCGCGGTGGTCAAGGCGTTCTCCCGGCGCAAAAGATGCGATTATAGGTTCTGGCAAGTTCCCGGAGGCTCGCGATGAGCGCCCCGCACCCTCCGTTCCTGGCCACCGCCATGGCGGCCGTGGCCGCTCGCAAGCGCGCGCCCGAAGCGGCCGTGGTGGA
>JBAVOG010000580.1:0-2202 GCA_049691875.1 Burkholderiales bacterium
TCATGGAGGCGATGACCGGACCAACCATGATCGGGAAAGCCACGATTGGAAAAGGCGGTCGGATCGCCGCAGTAGCCCCACAGGACGGCGCGCGTTACGCTACCGTGGCGGATGGCGCGCCCGCTCACGAGAACGACCGCGGGAACCCACACTGCCGCTGCGGAGCGGCCGCGCAACGCAAGGAGACGTGATATGACGCCCGAGCAAGTGCTTTCACATACGCCGCGCGTGCTCACCCAGGCACAGCGCGAGTTCTACTTCAGCGAAGGCTATCTGTTGCTGGAGAAGATTCTGCCGGACGAGTGGATCGAGCGCCTGCGCGCGGCAACCGACGAATTGGTCGAGCGCAGCCGGAAGGTGTCGAAATCCGATGCCGTCTGGGATCTGGAGCCCGGTCACCGGCCCGACGCGCCGCGACTGCGACGGGTGTCGGCGCCAGTCGACCAGCATCCCGCGTACTGGGACTACATCGCGCAGTCGCTCGTCGGCGACATCGTGGCCGATCTGGTCGTACCGGACGTCAAGTTCCACCATTCCAAGCTGAATTTCAAGTGGGCGCAGGGCGGCGAAGAGGTGAAGTGGCACTACGACATCTCGTTCTGGCCGCACACCAACTATTCGCCGCTCACGGTCGGCACCTACATTTACGACTGCGGAATGGACCAGGGGCCCCTGCAGGTGCTGCCGAAGAGCCACCTGATCGACCCGATGCCGACGCAGTACGATCACGACGGAAAGTGGATCGGGTGCTTGCGTGACGAGGACGCGGCGAAGCTCGACACCGCGAAAGCCGTGGCGCTGCCAGGCCCGGCCGGATCGCTGACTATTCATAACTGTCGCATGCTGCACTACTCGGCGCGGAACCTGTCGGATCTCGGGCGGCCGTTGCTGCTTTACACCCTCAGCGCCGCCGACGCGCTACCGTACACGGTGAACCCGATCCGCTCTTCCAAGGACCAGGCCATCATCCGCGGCAGGCGGGCGGAGTGGGCACATCACGACCCGCGCCCCTGCCTGATGCCGCCCGACTGGTCGGGCGGCTACACGTCGATTTTCGCCTTGCAGCAGAAGGAGGACCGCGCTGCCGCGTGATTCGGCCGCCAGCGACCCGCTGGCGTCTCCTGCTGTGACGCCGCTCGAGACGTCGCTCTATCGGCTCGGCATCGTTGAGACGGGGGAACCGCTTTCGGTCGAAGCGCTCACGGGCGGCGTATCGTCGGACATCACGCGCGTCCGTGCTGGCGGACGTACGTTCTGCGTGAAGCGTGCGCTGCCGAAGCTCAAGGTCGCCGCCGATTGGCGCGCGCCGGTCGAACGCAACCACAGTGAAGCGGAGTGGATGCGAGTCGTGACCGAAATCGTTCCCGACGCCGTTCCGCGCCTGCTGGCCGAGGATCGTGCCGCCGGATTGTTTGCCATGGAGTACCTGCCCGCCGCGAGCCACCCCGTGTGGAAGGAGCAGCTGCGGGACGGCGCAATCGATGCGGCGTTCGCCGCGGAAGTCGGCGGCCGGATCGCGCGCATCCACGCGGCCACCGCGCATCGGCTGGATATCGCCGAGCGGTTTGCAAACGACCACATCTTCTATCCGATCCGGCTCGAGGCCTACCTCGTCGCGACCGCCGACAAGCATGCGGACCTGCAGGGCGCGCTCATGCGCCTCGTCGAGACCACGCGAACGACCAAGCTGGCGCTCGTGCACGGCGACGTCAGTCCGAAAAACATCCTCGCGGGTCCCGCCGGACCGGTGTTCCTCGATGCCGAATGCGCCGTGTACGGCGATCCGGCGTTCGACCTGGCGTTCTGCCTCAACCACCTGCTGTTGAAATGCCTCTGGCGGGCGCAGTGGCGAGACCGGTATCTGGAATGCTTCGCGGCGCTTGCCGGGGCCTATCTCGCAGGGGTCGACTGGGAATCGCGCGATGCCATGGAAGCACGCACGGCTGCGCTGCTGCCCGGCCTGTTCCTCGCGCGGGTGGACGGCAAATCGCCGGCCGAGTACCTGACCGATCCCGCGGATTGCGACCGCGTGCGCCGCGCCGCGAGGCCCATGATCGAGACCACGCCGACGCGCCTCGCCCAGATTTGCGAAGCCTGGCGGGAGAACCTCGCATGATGACCGACGCCACCATCAAGCGCGTGCACGGGCGGCGCATCTGGGACTCGCGCGGCCGGCCGACGGTCGAGGTCGAAGTGCACACG
>JBAVOG010000581.1:0-3549 GCA_049691875.1 Burkholderiales bacterium
CATGGGGAGCGCGAAGAGTGCCGCCACCAGCGCGGCATGGTCGATCACGACCCGCGGATCGAGCTGCATGCCCATGCTCACGAAGAAGAGTCCCAGCAACACCTCGCGGAACGGCCGGATGTCCTCCTCGACCTGGTGGCGGTATTCGGTTTCCGAAATCAGCATCCCCGCGAGGAACGCACCCAGTGCGAGCGATAGACCCGCGAGCTCGGTCACATAGGCCAGACCCAGGGCGATGAACAGGACGTTGATGATGAAAAGCTCGTGCGACCGGCGCCGCGCGACGATGTGGAACCACGTCCGCATGAGCCGCTGGCCCAGGAACAGCAGAACTCCCAGAACCGCAGCGGCCTTGAGCGCAGCGATTCCCAACGCATAGCCGAGGCCCACGCCCTCGAGGCCGAGAGCGGGAATGATGATCAGGAAGGGCACCACGGCGAGGTCCTGGAAGAGGAGGACTCCCACCGCGGCCCGACCATGCGGTGTCTCGAGCGCGAGCCGGTCCGCGAGCATGCGCATCACGATCGCGGTGGAGGACATCGAGAACGCGGCGGCGATAGCCAGTGCGGGCGGCCACTGGTTGCCTGCCGCCAGTAGCAGGCCGAAGAGCGCAAGCAGCGTGATGGCAACCTGCAGCCCGCCGAGCCCGAATACCAGGCGGCGCATCTGCGTGAGCCGCGGGAGGCTGAATTCGAGCCCGATGGTGAACATCAGGAACACCACGCCGAACTCGGCAAAGTTGCGCGCGAGCGGCGCGTTGGGCACCCAGGCGAGCGCATTCGGGCCGATTGCCACGCCCACGATCAGGTAGCCGAGCAGCGGCGGCAGGTTGAGCCGGCGAAAGAGCACCACCACGAACAGCGCGCTCGCCAGGAGAATCAACGCAAGTTCGAGGCCCTTGATCATCGCAGTTGCCAGAGCATGCCGACGTCAACACCGGAAGAGTGTCCCGGTACGCTCGGGGAAACGCCACGACCGGAGGCGCCGCGACCCGAATTTTCCTACGCGAAACCGCTGCCGCCGGGGCGCTTAAACGGCGGCCCGGTGGGAGGCGTTTGTTATACTCTTCCAGAATGATAACCGTGGCCTCACCCGCGGACCAGGCAAGCGCGGACGCGCGCGCAGTCGAGCTCGCGCGCGAGGTGCTGCGGATCGAATCGGACGCGATTGCCGAGATCGCGCAGCGCGTGGACGCGAGCTTCGCCGAGGCCGTGCGCATCATCATGAACTGCCGCGGCCGCGTCGTCGTCAGCGGCGTCGGAAAATCGGGGCACGTCGCGCGGAAGATCGCGTCGACACTTGCGAGCACCGGCACACCCGCGTTCTTCGTTCACGCCGCCGAAGCGAGCCACGGCGACCTCGGGATGATCGCGCGCGACGACGTCGTCATCGTGATCTCCTATTCCGGCGAGACCGATGAGCTGCTGACGATCGTTCCGCTCGTCAAGCGGGGCGGCGCGAAGCTGATCACCATGACCGGAAACACCGGAGCATCGCTCGCGCGCGACGCCGACGCGGTGCTGGACACGCGCGTCTCCAAGGAAGCGTGTCCCCTGAACCTCGCACCCACGGCAAGCACGACCGCGACGCTCGCACTGGGCGATGCCCTTGCGGTGGCGCTGCTGGACGCGCGCGGGTTCAGCCGTGACGATTTCGCGCGCTCGCACCCCGGCGGCGCATTGGGACGGCGGCTCCTCACCCATGTGCGTGACGTCATGCGCACCGGCGCCGAAGTCCCCGCCATACCGCACACGGCGAGTTTCTCCGAGGCGATCCTGGAGATGTCAAACAAGCGCATGGGCATGACCGCGGTACTCGACGCGTCCAATCGCGTGATCGGAATCTTCACGGACGGTGACCTCCGCCGCGCACTTGCGAAAGCATCCGATGTCATGCACGCGCCCATTGCGGACGTCATGACGCGCGACCCGCGCACGATCGGGCCCGATCATCTCGCCGTCGAGGCGGTCGAGCTGATGGAGCTCCACAAGGTCCACGGACTGCTCGTCGTGGCAAGCGAGGGGGAGCTGGTCGGCGCCCTCAACATCCACGACCTGCTGCGCGCCAAGGTGGTCTAGCCTTCATGGAGCAGCTCATCGCTGTCGGACGGGCGCGCAACGTGCGCTTGATGGCTTTCGACGTCGATGGCATCCTGACCGATGGAACGCTCTACATCGCGGCCTCCGGAGAGGAATTCAAGGCATTCAACATCCTCGACGGCCATGGCCTCCGGATGCTGCGGGACGGTGGAGTGCAGCTCGCGATCCTGTCGGGACGGGAGTCGCCTGCGGTAACGCGCCGGGCGCAGGAGCTCGGCATCGACCACGTGCATCAGGGTCTCAAAGAGAAGTTGCCCGCCTTCGAGGCGCTGTGCGCCCGATCCGGCGTCACTGCGGAGCAGTGCGGATTCGTCGGAGACGACTACCCGGATCTCCCGGTGCTGCTCCGCTGCGGATTTGCCGCGAGCGTGCCGGGCGCCCCCGAATCAGTGCGAAGCCGCGTACACTACGTCACGCGTGCCGCGGGCGGGCGCGGCGCCGTGCGCGAGCTCTGCGAATTCGTGCTGGATGCGCAAGGTCGGCTCGATCGAGCGCTCGGGAGGTATCTGGCGTGAAGCCGCGCACGAGCACGATCTTTCCGGTCGCACTGGTCGCGTTGCTCGCCGCGCTGACCTTCTGGCTGGAACGCCTCGTCGAGGGGCCCGACGGCCCTGCGGGGCCGCGCGACCCGGGTACGCCCGATTTCATGATCGACGATTTGAAGGCGACAAAGATGAACGCCGATGGCCGCGCCGAGTATTCGCTTGCGGCGGCGAAGATGGTGCATTTTCCGGCTTCGGACGTCACTGAAGTTGCGCAGCCGCGCTTCGTTCAGTATCGTTCAGACGCGCCGCCCGTGCGGGTGCGCGCCGACCGCGGCACGGTGTCCGGCAACGGCAAGGAACTGTACCTGCACGGCGACGTCGTGATCGTGCGCGAAAGCACCCCCGGGCGCGGCGAGCTTCGCGTCGAGACCGAATACCTCCAGGTGATCCCCGACGCGGAGGTGGCCCGTACGCCCGAGCACGTGGTCATCACCCAGGACGGCTCGCGCCTCGAAGGCGTGGGCATGGAATTCAACAACAAGGCCCGCGAGATCGAGCTTCGCTCGCTCGTGAGCGGCACGTATCGCCCGACCGGGAAGGCACCTTGAAGCCCGGTCGCCCATCTCTGATGGCGTGCTTTCTCTTCGCCGGTCTGGCGGGTGCGCTGGTTGTCGCCACCCCGGCAATGGCTCAGAAGCCCAATTCGAACGAACCGGTCAGCATCGAGGCGGATCGGATGAAGGCGGACGATCAGAAGCAGATCGCCGAGTTCGAAGGCCGCGTCGTCCTCACGCAGGGCAGCTTCCAGTTGCGCGCGGACAAGCTCACCGTTCGCAAGGACGGGAGCGGCTTTCAGCACGGCACCGCCGTCGGGCAGCCCGCCACCTTCAGGCAGAAGCGCGATGGAACCGACGAGTGGATCACGGGCGAGGCCGCACGCATCGAATACGACGGCCGACTCGATC
>JBAVOG010000582.1:0-7958 GCA_049691875.1 Burkholderiales bacterium
ACCTTGGCCTTCGCCACCTCGCCCTTGAACGCCAGATCGGTGTAATCGCGCATGCGGCGATCCACCTTGGTCTGGAACAGATACGGCGGCGACGAGCAGAGATAAAGCCGCCAGCCGAGCTCGACGATGTTGTCGAACCACTCGACCTCCGAGGCCGTGCTCACGATCAGCTTGTCGCCCACCATGCGCGTGAGCTTGACGTACATCTCCCGCGGCACGCTGTACTTGATCGCCACGACGTTCGGAAGCTCCGCAAGGCGTGCGCAGAGTTCTGGGCTCATGAGGTAGCCCGCGTCGGGGTGGCTCCACAGAGCGATTCCGATGTCGACCTGTTCTGCAATATGGCGGTAGTACTCGTACACCGTCGATTCGACATCATGGCCGAAATTCAGGAGCGGGCTGTGCACGACGATGTAATCGCCGCCGATCGCCTGTGCGTGCTTCGCGAGGTCCAGGACCGTGTCGAGATTCTGATCCGAGCACGAAAGGATCGTCCCGCGGCCGCCACCCGCGGCGGCGGCTTCCTCCACCGCGATCTCGAATGTGCGCTTGCGCTCGGCAAGTGACATCGAGAAGAACTCGCCCTGTTTTCCGGATACGAATATTCCGGCCAGCCCGAGGTCGCCGTACCAGTGGCGAAGATTCCGGCGCAATCCATCCTCGTCGAGCGCGAGATCGGGGGTGAAAGGGTTGAGCGCGGCCGCCCAGATTCCGCGCAGATGCTGCCGCGCGTAGTCCTTCGCGTCCAGCTTTCGATACTTCATGCTTTGCTCCTGCTATGCGCGTCGTTCATCGAGCCGGGGCAGCACAATCCGGGTTTCTATAGCCCTTCTGTGACGACCATCCTGAATTTGCCTTTGCCTTCGCGCACGTCGCGGGCAACGCGATATTCCGGGGAGTCGTACCATTCCTTCGCTTTCCCGATGCTCGGAAATTCGATGATGACCAGCCGCGAAGGGGTCCAGTCTCCTTCGAGGATCGCGGTTTCTCCGGCCCGGGCGATATAACGTCCGCCGAACTTCGCGATTGCGGCCGGTGCCAGCCGCTTGTACTCCTCGTACCCGGCGGGATCCGTGACGTTCATATCGGCAACAATGTACGCTGGCATAAAACACTCCTCAAATCGTTCGCGCGAGATGGATCGCGAGACCCGCGGCGCCACAGCCGAGGATGACCGGAATCATACCTGTCCTGAAGCGATAGAGCGCAATCAGTGCCGCGACGATCACGATGAGCGCGAACCAGTCGAAAGGCCCGAGGAACGGCGCACCAGGATTCGCCTGCGGCCACAGCACATGCCAGGCGAAGAAGGCAGCCAGGTTCAGGACGACTCCCACTACCGCGGCGGTGATACCGGTGAGCGGCGCGGTGAACTTGACGTTGCCGTGCGTCGACTCGACCAGTGGCCCACCGACCAGAATCAGCAGGAACGAAGGCAGGAACGTGAAGAGAGTTGCCACCGCCGCGCCTCCCAGACCGGCGAGAAAGAGCGCGTCGGGCCCGAACACTTCCTTGGTCCAGCCGCCCACGAAGCCGACGAACGTGACGATCATGATCAATGGCCCGGGCGTCGTCTCGCCGAGCGCCAGCCCGTCGATCATCTGGGTCGCCGAAAGCCACCCGTAGGTCTCCACGCCGCCTTGATAGACGTAGGGCAGCACGGCGTAGGCGCCACCGAACGTCAGCAGCGCCGCCTTGGTGAAGAACCACCCCATCCGCGCGTAGGTGGCGTCCCAGCCGAACATCCCGACGACCGCGGCCAGGGCGGCAGCCCACAGTGCAAGAAACACTGCAAGCACCGTCGCGAAACGCCCCAGTCCGTTTCGCGCGTGCGGCGGAGGCGGCGTGTCGTCGTCGACGAGCGCAGCGCCGTATCGCTTGGCGCCTGCGCCGTGTCCGCCTCCTACTGCGAAGGTCGCCGGTGCGACGCGTCCGCCGAGCAATCCGATGATCCCGGCGGTCAGTACGATGGCTGGAAAGGGGACGTTCAAGAAGAATATGGCGACGAACGCCACCGCGGCAATTGCCCACAGCGCCGCGTTCTGGAGCGCCCGCGAGCCGATGCGGTACGCGGCGAAGATCACGATCGCGGTGACCGCCGGCTTTATGCCGTAGAGGAAGCCGGCTATCGCCGGCACTTCGCCGAACGCAAGATAGACCCAGGTCAGCGTGACCAGGAGGAAGAAAGAGGGCAGCACGAACAGTCCGCCGGCCACCACGCCGCCAAGGGTGCCGTGCATGAGCCACCCGATGTAGGTCGCGAGTTGCTGCGCCTCGGGGCCAGGGAGCACCATGCAGTAGTTGAGCGCGTGGAGAAAACGTCGCTCGGATATCCAGCGCCTTCGCTCGACGAGTTCTTGATGCATCATCGAAATCTGTCCTGCAGGCCCGCCAAAGCTGATGAAACCGAGCTTCAACCAGTAGCCGGTCGCCGTCCCCAGTGACACCGGCGCCGGAGATGTGGCCTTGCTGGGTTCCTGCAACGGCGATGCCGAATGCGCGGATTCGGTCACTGCGGACCGGAGTCAGCGAGGGGAGCGAGGCGCGGCACGCACACTTGTCCTGCGAACGGCGCAGACAGCGAAATCACATCAACTTGCACACCGTAGAGACGCTCCAGGCTGTCTGGCCGGATCACTTCTGCCGGGGTGCCGAGTGCGAGCACCCCTTCCTTGAGCAGCATGACCTGGTCCGCGCAGGCGAACGCGTGGTCGGGATCGTGCGTGGAGAACAGCACGCCGATGCCGCGCTGCGCGAGGTCGCGCATGCGACGCAGGACCAGCGTCTGATTGCCGAAGTCGAGGCTCGCGGTCGGTTCGTCCATGACGAGCAGCTGGGGCCCTTGCGCCAGCGCGCGCGCGATGAGCGCGAGCTGACGCTCGCCGCCACTGATCCGGGTGTAGATGCGGTCGGCGAGCTCGTTGATGCCGAGTGCATCGATCGCCGCCGCCGCCGCCGCGTGATCGGCGGTGCTAGGCGTCGCAAACAGGCCGACGTGCGCGGTGCGTCCCATCAGGACGACCTCACGCACCGAGAAGTTGAAGAAGCCCGCGTGCTGCTGCGGGACATATCCGAGGGAGCGTGCCAGGCTGCGCCGGTCCCAGCTTCGCAACGGCCGCCCGTCCAGCAGTAGCTCGCCTCCGTGCGCCGGGAGAAGACCCAGTACAGTGCGGAAGAGCGTGGTCTTGCCCCCGCCGTTTGGTCCGAGCACCGCAAGCGCCTCGCCGGCGCCGAGAGAGAAGTTCACGTTGCGCCCGAGCGTGCGGCCCGGATGGCCGAAAGCGAGATCGCGGGCCTCGAGCCGCATCGTCAACTCACCAGGACCTGCGGCTGACCGCGAGCAGCCAGACGAAGAAGGGAGTGCCGATGACCGCCGTCAACACGCCGGGCGGTATCTCGATGCGAGCCATCGTACGCGCCAGCGTGTCGACGCCGAGGAGGTAGCTCGCGCCGAGCAGCATCGACACGGGGAGGAGGCGCGAGAACTCTGGTCCGACGAGCATGCGCGCGGCGTGCGGGATCAGCAGGCCGACCCATCCGATGATTCCGCTGACCGCAACGCTCGCGGCAGTCATGAGCGTCGCCGCGCACACGATCACGACGCGCATGATACCGGTCTGCACGCCGAGCGCGCGCGCCTCGTCGTCGGCGAGGGAAAGGAGGTTCATCCGCCAGCGCAGCAGGAACAGCGGGACGAGCGCGACGAGAACGAGCGGCAGCATCACCTTGAGGTCCTGCGGTCCCACCGACGCGACGCTGCCGAGCAGCCAGAAGGTGATCGCGGGGAGCTGGTTGTACGGATCGGCCAGGTACTTGAGGAGCGCGATGCAAGCACCGAGCAGTGTCCCGATGACGACCCCCGCCAGGATCAGCGCGAGGATGGGATCGTGGCCGCGCACCGACGAGCCGACGAAGTACACTGCTGCCACCGCGAGGAGGCCGCCTGCGAATGCGAAGCCCTGGATGGCCACCACTGAGAGCGACAGGAAGATCGCAAGCACGGCGCCGAGCCCCGCTCCGGCCGATACGCCGAGGATGTCGGGCGACACGAGCGGATTGCGGAACATGCCCTGGTAGGCAGCGCCCGCCGCGGCAAGTGCGGCACCGATCACCGCCGCCGCGACGATACGTGGCGCACGCACCTGGAAGAGCACGGTTTCCGCGCTTGTGGGTACGCTCGCTGCCGCGCCCGTCAGCTTCATCCAGATGACAGCAAGGACGTCGCCCGGAGTCATCGGGTAGCGGCCCACCGACAGTGCAACGATCACCAGCAGGCCGAGCAGAACCAGCGCGCCGATATCCAGCCAAAGCGTGCGGCGCGCAACACGCTTGCCCGGGTTGGCGCGCGCCTCCGCGCCGACGATCGTCATCGCGGCGCGACGCCGGGCTCGCTCACTAGCGCATCGAGCTGGGCGTTGCTCGGGCGGCGGTGATAGAAGAGTTCGAAGAACTCCTTTGCCCGCTCGCGCAAGTCGTCGGGAAACGCCGTCGGATAGAGCACTCGGCCGGCCCAATAGAGCCCGATGAGCCGATTCGCACCCGGCGGAAAATCGAACCAGCCGAACGGCAGATGCGGGGCGAGGTGCACACGTCGCGCCCTGACGGCGGCGACGCCCGCCCAGCGTTCGTCCGTCCAGATGTCGCGGTAGAAGTGCGGGTCGGTGGTGATGATCACCTCCGGGTCCCACGTGATCACCTGCTCGAGCGACACGTTGACGAGCCCGCCTCGCGACGCGGCAGCGACATTTCGTGCGCCGAGAAAATCCAGGATCTCGACGTTGATCGATCCTGCGAGCCCGGTCTGCAGGCCGGACGGCCCGCGTCCGTAGTAGACGCGCGGGGAATCCTGCGCCGGAACGCTTGCGACCCGCCGTCGCACGTCCTCGAGGGTGCGCTCGGAATACTCGGCGAGGCGCTCGGCGCGCCCGAGGTCGCCGGTCGCGCGACCGATCGCGCGGAACGTGCCCGCAATCGCGGTGAAGCGGCCATCGAACAGGAGATACGGAATGCCCGTTTGCTGCTGGACGCGGTCGGCGAGGGAGGCGTAGGTCGGCGAGATCGAACCCACGTCGATGATAACGTCGGGCCTGAGCGCCAGGATCGTCTCGACATTGGCGGTGTTCCCGCGTCCCGTCAACCGCCCGAGCTCGGGCAGGGCGGCATAACGCGGTGGAAGGAAAGCAGCTTCGGCCGGCCGGATCGCCCGTGTCCAGCCGAGCAGCTTTTCGGGCGAGGCCGCAAACACCACCACGCTCGCAGGTGGTCCCGCCGCATAGATGCGCTCGACCTGCGCCGGGACCGCGACCCGGCGGCCGGCAGAGTCGACAACCATCTGACCACTCTGCGCAAGTGCAACGCCGGCGCTCGCGAACACGCCTGCGAGCAGCCCGACGTGCAATAGAACGCGAAGAATCACACGACGTTGCGGCAGCGTCAGACGCCGACCATCACATTGCTCGCTTTGATGATCGCCCAGGCGGGCTTGCCTTTCTTCAGTTTCAACGTCTTCGCGGACGTCGCGCTGATCACGGATACGACGTCGATCCCCTTCGCAACCTCGATGGTGACCTCGGCGCTCACGGGGCCCATCTTGACCTTCTTGATCTTGCCGGGAATCGCGTTGCGTGCGCTGATCTTCATCCTGAGCTCTCCTCGGTTTGTCTGGCGAAGCGAACGATACGATCGATGCTAGTTGCTCGATTTTCGCATGCGACGCGTGCGCGGCGGTGCGATGCGCTGGAATCGGCCGGCATCGGTCGCATCATAGCCCGGGAGACTGCGGCAGATCTCCCGAAATTCTTCGCTGCGCAGGAACGAGACCAGCCGCGGGATTGGTTCGTCGCGGGAGCGCGCCTCGCGACATGCCAGGTAGTAAGTCTCGACAGCCAGAGGCGTGAATCCGAGTCCGAACTGGGCCGCGGCGGCGCGAATCCCGAAACCGGCGTCTGCGCCGCCGCCGGCAATGGTCGCGGCCACTGCAAGATGCGTGAATTCCTCGTCGTGATAGCCGCGCACGTCGCTCGGTCGCAGCCCGGCTTCGCCAAGCAGCCGATCGAACAGGGTCCGCGTTCCCGATCCGCGCTGCCGATTGATGAATCGCACCCCCTTTTTCGCCAGGTCGGCCAGCCTTTGCGCCGACGGCTGCACGCCGGACGACGTGATCAGGCCCTGCTCACGCTGGAACAGCCGGTACGCAAGAATCGGCTCGGGGATCCCCTTCGGAAACGCCTCGCCGACCACGGCCTCGAGAGACGTGTCCGGTGCGGTGTGGAAACCCGCGACGTCGCAACGCCGGCGCGCGAGCGACTCGAGACTGTCGTGGCTGCCGAGAACGGAGAGATCGATGTCGAAGCCATGCGCCTCGGCAAGGCGTTCGCTGGCGCTGCGGAGCGCAAGATCGTGGCTGGCGTGAATGCGCAGCCTGCGTGCGACGCCGATGTCCGTCTCGCCGAGCGTGGCGGCAAGTTCCGTCGCGATCCGGGCAAGTTCCGGCCCGAGATGTGCCTCGGTCTTCTCGCGTAGCAGGAGCAGGCGGGCGCCGAGCGACGTCAGGCGCGTCCCGCGACCGCGTTCCAGCATGGCGAGGGGCCGCCCGAGCGTCTTGGCCCAGCCATTCAGCCGACCCCAGGCGTGGCGATACGACAGCCCGGCGCGCCGCGCGGCGCTCTGGAGCGACTCGCTCTCGTCGATGCCTTCGAGCAGGGCGAACAGCGTGTCGTCGAACGGAATCGCCTCGCGGCGCCCGAGGCGCCATCTCAGATCCAGCTCCACGCGCAACATATGCAAAGCATAGCATATTGTGAATGGGACGAATCATTGCATAATCGCCTCGCAGAAGTAGAAATCTATGTCCGTAAGAACATATAAGTGCGACGGCCCGCCAGACGGCGGTACCGCGCGCATTCGACGCTCAGGATGGTGAATGAACAGTCTGCATGAGGCGTTCGGGCAGGCGGGCGCGTTGGTCGCGAGCGGCGACCCGGCGCTGATCGAGATTGTTCTCCTCAGTCTGCGCGTCAGTCTCTCGGCGGTCCTGGCTTCGGCCCTGATCGGCTTGCCGCTCGGCGCCGCGATCGCGGTCGGACGGTTTCCGGGCCGCCAGGCACTCATCGTCGTGCTGAACGCGTTGATGGGGCTGCCGCCGGTGGTGGTCGGACTGCTGGTCTACCTGCTGCTGTCGCGTGCCGGTCCGCTCGGCGAGTTCGGGATTCTCTTTACGCCCGCCGCGATGGTGATCGCGCAGACCGTGCTCATTCTTCCCATCATCGCCGCGCTCTCGCGGCAGGCGATCGAGGACGCATGGGCGGAGTACCAGGAACAACTCAGGTCACTCGGTGCAGGGCGATTGTCCGCCGCATTCACGCTGCTCTGGGATACGCGCTTCTCGCTGCTGACGGCCGTGCTTGCCGGCTTCGGCCGCGCCGCCGCCGAAGTCGGGGCGGTGATGATCGTGGGCGGCAACATAGACGGCGTGACGCGCGTCATGACGACGGCCATCGCGCTCGAGACGAGCAAGGGCGATCTGCCGCTCGCGCTTGGATTGGGCGTGATCCTGATTTCGCTGGTGCTCATCCTGAATGCTGCGGCCTATCTCACCAAGGAAGCCGCCCAGCGTCGCTATGGATAGACCGGAGGCCGCCGTGCGTGCACCGTCTTCGATCCTCCCGCTTGTCCTCGAAAGCGTGTCGTTCGTCGCCGGCGGGCGGACCATCGTGGAGGAGATTTCCTGCGAGATCGGTGCCAACGCGCGAACGGTCATCGTCGGGCCCAACGGCGCCGGAAAAAGCGTGCTCATGCGGCTCTGCCACGGGCTACTCGCGCCGACTACCGGGAAGGTGGTGTGGCACGGGGCTCGCACAGCCGCGGTCGGTCGACACCAGGCGATGGTATTCCAGCGTCCAGTGATGCTGCGCCGCTCGGCGCTCGCCAATCTCGAATACGCGCTCGCGCTGCACGAC
>JBAVOG010000583.1:0-3674 GCA_049691875.1 Burkholderiales bacterium
GCCCAGCATCGTGACGATCAGGCCGAGACGGTTTTACTGCAGCTTCTGCGCGGCGGAGGCCTACCCGGCCTCGCAGCGATGCCGACCGCTACGGAGCAGCGTGCTGGCGCTGGACCGGCGCTGCTCAGACCGATGCTCGACGTGTCGCGGGAAGACATCACAGCCTACGCGCGCGCACGCGGCCTGCGCTGGATCGAGGACGAATCCAACGCAGACGAGACGTTGGCGCGCAATTTCCTGCGACGACGCGTCATGCCGCTCCTGCGGGAGTTGAATCCCACGGTTGGGGCGAACCTGGCGCGCAGCGCAAGGCACCTTGCCGAGGCCGAGACGCTGCTCGGAGTCCTCGCGGCGATCGATGCGGAGGAATGCATGACGCAGGGGCGGCTCCGGGTCGATGCGCTGCGCAGCCTCCGTGCGGCGCGGGCGCGAAACCTGCTGCGCTGGTTCATTCGCAGGCATGGGCTCGACGTACCCGGCAGCGCTGCCCTCGACGAAGTGCTGCGGCAGGTGATCGACGCGCGGCGCGATGCATCGCTGCAGTTGGACCTCGGCGGCGCCGCCCTGCGACGCCATCGCGGAGCGCTGTGGCTCGTGGCTCCGGAGGCTGCCAATCCGCTGAACGATCGCTGGATCTGGCATGGCGAGCGGGTCTGGCACTTGCCAGAACTTGGTGGCGTGCTGCGTGTCGGTCGTGTGGAAGGGGACGGGCTGCGAGCAGCGGCAGCGGAGGCAGGGCAGGTCACGCTCCGTCGGCGGTCGGGAGGCGAACGCATGCGGCCGCGGCACGGTGGCCCGCGCCGAACGGTCAAAAAACTCCTGCAGGAGAATGGTGTCCCATCCTGGGAGCGTGAATCGTTGCCGCTCGTTTATTGCAATGACGACTTGGTTTGCCTGCCGGGGCTGGCGGTCGAGGCGGGCTGGCAGGCGGGGCCTGGGGAGCGCGGTCTGTGCTTTGTATGGGAGCCGTCGCGAGCGTGGCCGCCATGAAGCGCGGATTTGCGCGCCAGGGCTGGCAGAAAATGGCGAAATGCGTGCTAAAATAAGCGTTTATCTAAACTGAACTCGCCGACTCCTCGACGTAGGTCGATATCGGGTCGAGAAGCGAACCAAGCAAAAGGAATTCAATAGAGGGAGCAGGCACGGATGGCCATAGAACGAACCCTGTCGATCATCAAGCCGGATGCCGTCGGCAAGAATGTGATCGGCAAGATTCTCGATCGCTTCGAATCGGCCGGGCTGAAGATCCTGGCCGCGAAGATGCAGCGCCTCTCCACGCAGGAAGCGGAGGGGTTTTATGCGGTGCACCGCGAGCGACCGTTCTTCCGGGATCTCGTGACCTTCATGACATCGGGCCCGGTCATGATCCAGGTTCTGGAAGGTGAGGGCGCGATCGCCAAGAATCGCGACCTGATGGGTGCGACCGACCCGAAGAAGGCGGACAAGGGCACGATCCGCGCGGATTTTGCGACGAGCATCGATGCGAACGCCGTGCACGGATCGGACGGCCCGGACACCGCGCGTACCGAGATCGCCTACTTTTTCCCCGCCTACGAGATTTTTTCTCGCTGAAGCGTTGCCTGGCCGATGAGCGTGAATCTACTGGGACTGGATGCGGATGCGCTGGCGGGGTTCTTCACCGCGCTGGGCGAGAAACCGTTTCGCGCCCGGCAGACGTTGCGCTGGGTGCATCAGCTGGGTGTCGATAATTTCGATGGCATGACCGACCTCGCGCGGCCGCTGCGCGAGAGGCTTGCGTGCGTCGCGGCTGTCGAGCCGCCGCGCATCGTCGCGGACTCGACGGCCCAGGACGGGACGCGCAAGTGGCTGCTCGACGTGGGGTCGAGCGCGATCGAGACGGTGTTCATCCCGGAACCGGGCCGCGGAACGCTATGTGTCTCGAGCCAGGCGGGTTGCACGCTCGATTGCGGGTTCTGCTCCACCGGAAAGCAGGGCTTCAACCGCAATCTGACCACCGCCGAGATCGTGGGCCAGCTCTGGGTCGCGCGTCGCGAGCTTGGCGCGAGCCGCGCCGATCGCGTCGTCACCAACGTCGTCATGATGGGCATGGGCGAGCCGCTGCTCAACTACGACAACGTGCTTCCCGCACTGCGGCTGATGCTCGACGACAATGCCTACGGGCTGTCGCGTCGGCGCGTCACTGTCTCGACCGCCGGAATCGTGCCGATGATCGATCGGCTGCGCGAGGATTGCCCGGTGGCGCTTGCCGTCTCGCTGCACGCGCCGACCGACCGGCTGCGGAACGAGCTGATGCCGATCAACCGCAAGTACCCGCTGTGCGAGCTCATGAGCGCGTGCAGCCGCTACCTGGAACGTGCGCCGCGTGACAGCATCACCTTCGAGTACGTCATGCTCGACGGCGTGAATGACCGTGAGGCGGACGCGCGGGCGTTGCTCGGGCTGATCGGCGAGGTCTCGTGCAAGGTCAATCTCATTCCGTTCAATCCGTTTCCGAACTCCGGCTTTCGCAGATCGCCGTCCGACCGGATCCGGCGCTTCGCCGAGCAGCTTCAATCCGCGGGCGTAATCACCACCACGCGCAAGACGCGCGGGGACAACATCGATGCGGCGTGCGGGCAACTCGCCGGGAAGGTCGAGGACCGGACGCGTCGGTCGCTGCGGATCGCAAAGGTTGCATGATGAAGATGCCCCGGATCTTGATGCTCGTGCTGGCCATGTTGCTTGGAGGAGGTTGCGCGACCGACTCCTCGAATCAATCAGCCGATAAACAACCTTCCGCAACCAGCGACTCGGAGCAGCCGGAGGGCTCGTTCCAGAAGCCCGCCGACGCCCGGACGCGTGCCAAGGCGCACACCGAGCTTGCGTCTGCGTACTACGGGATCGGCAACATGGGGGTCGCGCTTCAGGAAGCGCGCATCGCCGTCGCGTCCGATCCAAACTTTGCACCGGCCTACAACGTCCAGGCCCTGGTGAACATGGACCTCAAGGACAACAGTGCCGCCGAGGAGAGCTTCAAGCGCGGACTGCAGCTCGCGCCGGACGATCCGGATCTCAACCACAACTACGGTTGGTTCCTGTGTCAGACCGGTCGCGCGAAACAGGCCATGCCGTATTTCACCAATGCGCTGCGCAATCCGCTGTACGCGTCGCCATCGCGGACCTACGCGGCGGCGGGGCAATGCCTGCTCGATCAGAACGACGTGAAACAGGCCACCGAATATTTCGAGCGCGCCCTGCGGCTCGATCCGAACAACACCAACGCCATGCTCCCGTTCGCGAACGCGCTGTACAAGCGCGGACAGTTCGAGGAGGCGCGCGAGCTCGTCGAGCGCTATAACCGCAGCTCGCCGCCGAGCCCCGAGGCCCTCTGGCTTGCGGTGCGGATCGAGCGCAAGCTCGGGAATCGTACCGCCGAGAGCAGCTACGCAGCGCAGCTGCGCCTGCGCTTTCCGAAATCGACCGAGTATCAATCGCTCCAGCGCGGGGAATTCAATTGAGCGAGATGCAGACCGGCACCCTCGCGCCCGAGAACGCCACCCCGGGTCGGATCCTCGCCGCCGCGCGGACCGAGCGCGGAATGTCGATCTCGGAGGTCGCGCAAAGGCTCAAATTCTCGATTCGCCACATCGAGGCGCTCGAGGCGGATCGATACGACGCGCTGCCCAGCGGGCCGTTCGTGCGCGGAATGATAC
>JBAVOG010000584.1:0-14016 GCA_049691875.1 Burkholderiales bacterium
GGGTGCAGCGGCGCGCTCATCGATGCCGCGCAGGCACTGGGCGCGCGGCAGGCCGAGTTCTGCGCCAGGCACGGCATCCGCGTGCACGGATTGCTGCCCGATCGGGACGGGTCGGAAGGGATCTGCCACGCGATCGTGACCGAGCACTACGCATTGCCGGGTCAGATCGTCGCCGGGACCGATTCGCACACCCCCCACGCGGGGGCGCTCGGTTGCCTCGCCTTCGGGATCGGTGCCTCGGACATGGCGAGCGCGTGGCGCACCGGCGACGTCCGGCTCACCGTCCCGCAGACATGCCGGGTGATGCTGCATGGCAGGCTTGGCCCGGGTGTCGCCGCCAAGGACCTGGTGCTCCATCTCCTGCGGCTCCCGTACGTGCGCGACGGTGGGGCGGTCGGCCAAGCCATCGAATACGACGGGGAGGCCATCGCAGCCATGAATACCGACGAGCGCGCGACGCTCACGAACATGGCGGCCGAGATCGGAGGCTTCACGGGCATCGTGGCGCCCGACGCCGAAACGGTGCGGTTCGTGCGCGAGCGGCGCGGTGGCGAGGCAATTTGCGAGCCGTGGCTCGCGAGCGATACGAACGCCACGTTCGCCCACACCATCGACGTCGACTGCAGCGCAGTGCGGCCCATGATCGCGCGCCCGGGAGACCCTGGCCTCGGCGTGGAAATCGAAGCGCTCGACGAGGCTGTTTCCATCGACGTGGCCTATTGCGGCTCCTGCACCGGCGCCAAGCGCGAGGACCTCGAGCGCGTGCACGAGGTGCTGGAGTGGGGTGTTGCGCACGGCTTGCGCGTGCCGCGCCAGATACGATTCTATGTTCAGTTCGGCAGCCTCGACGTGCGCGACCACTGTGCCGCGCGCGGGATGCTCGAAACGTTCCTGGACGCGGGCGCTGAGCTGATCGAGCCCGGATGCGGCGCGTGCGTGAACGCCGGTCCCGGGGCGTCCCAGTCGCCGGACGAGGTGACGGTAAGCGCCCAGAATCGCAATTTTCCGGGGCGATCCGGCCCCGGACAGGTCTGGCTGGCCAGTCCGGCGACGGTCGCGGCGAGCGCGCTTGCCGGCCGGCTCATGAGCTTTGCGGCCCTTGCGCGGGAGCGCTCGTGACGAGCATCGCCGCACGGACCTCGTCGTCGCCACGTCCGGGATGTATCATGCGGCCGCGAGAATTCTGATTCGTCCCCCCAAAGGAGTCATTCATGAAGCCATCGAGCGCGGCCCGCGCCTTTGTTTTGCGCCATTTCGTTTCACGCGTGGTAGCAGGGTTCACCGTTTCAATCGTGCTCGCCGGCACCGCATTTGCGCAGGCGCCGGCCCATAAGGAGGAGTTCGTTCCGCAGGTCGGGCAGGCCGGCAAGGACGTGATCTGGGTGCCGACTCCCGAGGAGCTCGTGGAGCGGATGCTGCGCATGGCGCAGGCCACGCCCAAGGATTTCGTGATCGATCTCGGGTCGGGCGACGGTCGCATCGCGATCGCGGCAGCGAAGAAGATCGGCGCAAACGCGATGGGCATCGAGTACAACCCGGATATGGTGGAGCTGTCCAATCGCTCGGCGCACTCGCAAGGCGTGTCCGACAAGGTGAAGTTCATCAAGGCGGACATCTTCGAAAGCGACTTCAGCCAGGCGACGGTCATCACGATGTACCTGCTTCCCGGGCTCAATCTGAAGCTCCGCCCGAAGCTGCTCGGTCTGAAACCCGGCACGCGCCTCGTTTCCCACCAGTTCAACATGGACGACTGGGAACCTGACGAGCGCACCAGCCTGGATGGCCGTCTGGCGTTCCTGTGGATCGTCCCGGCCAAGGTGCAGGGGACGTGGTCTCTCACGGCTGGCGGCCAGACCCGTGATCTCGTGCTGAACCAGCAATATCAGAAGATCTTCGGCCACATCAAGATCGGCGGTCTCGAGGCAGGCCTGCGCGATCCTATTCTGCATGGCGACCTCATCAGCTTCGAATGGGTCGACAATGCCGGCGTGCGGCATGATTTCACCGGGCGCGTGACCGGCGGGCAGATGGCCGGGACGGTGCGCTCCGGAGACGGACGCGACGAAGGAAAGTGGACCGCCGCCCGGCGGTAGTCGATCTCGGGCAGCCTCCCGGTTCGCGCGCATGCTGAAACGCACGATTGCTGCCGTCGTCATCGGCGCGGCAGCGGCGGGCGGCGGGTGCGCGTACCTGGACGTCAAGCAGCGCGAGCTGATCTATCAGCCGGTGCGGGACTACTCGGGGACGCCAGCCGACCGCGGCCTCGCGTTCGAGGAGGTGTGGCTGAGTGTGAAGGGTGCGCAGGGCGATGCGCGCGAGCGCGTGCACGGCTGGTGGCTTCCCGCGCGCGGCCCCGATGCCCCGACCCTGCTCTACCTGCACGGCACACGGGGGAGTCTCGGCCGCAATCTCAATCGGATCGCGCGCTGGCGCGAGCTCGGCTTCTCCGTGCTGGCAATCGACTACCGCGGCTTTGGTCGCAGCGACGGCGAGCTGCCTTCGGAGACGGAGGTTTACGCCGACGCGCAGGCTGCCTGGGAGTACCTGCGGAAGCGCGCGCCTGACCCGCAGCGGCGCTTCCTCTACGGGCACTCGCTTGGCGGAGCAGTGGCCATCGACTTGGCGTCGCGCAACGCGGACGTGGCCGGGCTAATCGTGGAGTCGAGTTTCACCTCGATGAGCGACATGGCCGCCCGATCCAAGTACGGCTTTCTTCCCGTCGATCTCGTCCTCACTCAGCACTTCGACTCGCTCGCGAAGATTTCGATGGTCTCGGCGCCGGTGCTGTTCATCCACGGAACCGGCGACCGGTACGTGCCCCCGGAGATGAGCGAGCGGCTGTATCAGGAGGCGCGCGAGCCGAAGCGACTGCTGCTGGTCGAGGACGCCGGGCACAACGATGCGTCCATGCGAGCGATCGAGCGCGATCCAGGCGCGATTCCAGGACTCTTGCGGCAAGTGCGCGCTGCGCAATAGAGCACCGCTGGCGCGCCCGGGATCCTGCGCCGGGCGGCTGAAGCCGGCGCGCGGACGCGACCGAACCCTGGTGCTCAGCCCCGCAGCGCGAAGTAGGCGCCGATCAGAATCAGCACGATGACGCCCACGATGAGCCATGTCCGGTTGCTGCCACTCGTCGGAGCGGACGTGGCGGCGGCTTCGCCTGGCGCAGCGCCCAAGGCGGGGACAGGCGCGGGCGAGATTTTCTCGTTGAAACGGACGAAGAAATCGCTCGCCATCTTGGCAGCGACCCCGTCGATCAGGCGCGAGCCCACCTGCGCGAGCTTCCCACCCACCGTCGCCTTGGCAGAGTAGACGAGCTTCGTCCCGTCGCCTTCCGGGGCCAGGACGACCGTCGCGCCGCCCTTGCCGAATCCGGCCGCGCCACCCGATCCCTCGAATGTGAGTGCATAGGAGGTCGGTGGATTCAGGTCGGAAAGCAGCAGCTTCCCGTTGAACTTTGCTTTTACCGGTCCGACGGCCGCGGTGAGCGCCACCTTGAACTCGGTGTCCGAGACCCGCTCGATGGTCTCGCAACCCTGGATGCAGGCCTTGAGCACCTCCGGGTCGTTCAAGGCATCCCAGACCTGCTGCTGCGGGACGGGGATCAGGTGTTCGCCGGTCAACTCCATGGCCACTCTCCGATGCTGGGTGCGCGAGCCCGATTATCGCATTCCGACGCACCGGTGGCGGGAGCTAGCTGGACACTTGGCTACGCGGGAACGCGCGGCACGCGCTGGGGCGCCGCAGATAGCACACGCGCGAGGTCGACGAGGCTTTCGATGTTGTGGGCCGGGAGAAACGCATCCACATGCGGCAGCATCGCCCGCACGCCTGCGGGACGCGGCTCGAATCCCTCGTAGCGCAGCAGCGGGTTGAGCCAGATGAGCCGGCGGCAGGAGCGATCGAGTCGCGCCATCTCCTCGCGCAATTCGTGGCCGAGGTCGCGGTCCAGGCCGTCGGTGATCATCAGCACCACCGCGTTCTGCCCGAGCACGCGGCGCGACCACCGCAGGTTGAATTCTTTCAGGCTGGTGCCGATGCGCGTGCCGCCCGACCAGTCCGCCACGGCCTGCGCCACATGCGTGAGCGCCACGTCCACGTCGCGGTGCCGCAGATGCCGGGTGATGTTGGTGAGCCGGGTGCCGAACACGAACGTGTAGACGCGATCGCGATCGTTGGTGATCGCGTGCAGGAAGTGCAGGAACATCCGCGAGTAGCGGCTCATCGATCCCGAGATGTCGCAGAGGATGACGAGCGGCGGATGGCGCTGTGTCTGCGAGCGCCGCTCGAGCGCGATCATGTCCGCCCCGGAGCGCATGCTCGCGCGCAGCGACGCCCGCATGTCGATCCGTGCGCCGTGGGGATCGCGCCTGAGGCGGCGGGTCCGAACCTTCGGCAGCGGCATGCGCAGCGTCGCGATCAGCTTCTTGGCCTGCGCGAGCTCCTCGTTCGTCATGGTCTCGAAATCCGTCTTCTGCAGCACCTCGCGCTCGGACACGGTGAATGCCGCGTCGATCTCGATCTGCTCGGGCGCGTCCTCGGGTTTTTCGGCCTGTTTCGCTTCCGGCAGGAGCGCCTCGGCCAGGCGGCTCGGCGGAGGCGGCTCGTCCGGATTCGCGCGTCCGTAGACCTGCGGCAGGAGCAGCGCCATCACGCGCTCGAGCATCTTCGGATCGCGCCAGAAGATGTGAAAGGCCTGGTCATAGATTTCGAACTGCTCGCGCTTGTCGAGGAATACCGAGGCGAGCGTCCAGTAGAAGTCGTCGCGCCGCGCGATCCCGGCGACCTCGAGCGCGCGCAGCGCGTCGATGACCTTGTTGGGTCCGACCGGCAGTCCCGCGGCGCGTAGCACGCGCGCGAAGTGCATGACGTTTTCGGCCAGTTTCCCCGACATATAAAATTTATCTCAACAGGGACTGCCGCCGCACACAGGGGATTTACAAGGGGCTCGCCCCTTGTTCCTATGGGGATATTCAAGGGGGATGTTCCCCCTTGTTCGTACGACCCTTCTTGCTTGAAATGGCACGGCTTCGATTTCAAACCAAGCTTGAGATCACTGCGCAGCGACTTCGGCCTTGACCTCGGACAGGATGCGCGCCGCCTCCGAGCCCTGCACGCGGGCGATGTCGTCCTGGTACTTCAGCAGCACGCCGAGCGTGTCGTGGATCACCTGCGGATCCAGCGCGAGCCGGTCGAGCTCGGTGAGCGCGCGGGTCCAGTCGATGGTTTCCGCGACGCCGGGCAGCTTGAAGAGATCCATGCCCCGCAGCCGCTGCACGAACGCCACGACTTCCTTCGAGAGCTGCTCGGCGGCGCCCGGCGCCTTGCGGCGCAGGATCTCCAGCTCGCGGGCCGCGTCGGGATAGTCGACCCAGTGATACAGGCAGCGCCGCTTGACCGCGTCGTGAATCTCGCGCGTGCGGTTCGAGGTGATCACCACGACCGGCGGCGTCTCGGCCTTGATCGTGCCGATCTCGGGGATCGTCACCTGGAAATCCGAGAGCACCTCGAGGAGGTACGCCTCGAACGGCTCGTCGGTGCGATCCAGCTCGTCGATCAGCAGCACGGGTGGCCCCGCGAGGTCGCCTTCGAGCGCCTGGAGGATCGGGCGGCGTATCAGGAACCGCTCGGAGAAGATGTCCTCGGTCAATCCCTCCCGCGACTTCACGCCTTCCGCCTCCGCGAGCCGGATCTCGATCATCTGCCGCGAGTAGTTCCACTCGTACACCGCGCTCGCGATGTCGAGGCCCTCGTAGCACTGCAGACGCACCAGTCGGCGGCCAAGAGTCGAGGCCAGTACCTTGGCGATCTCGGTCTTGCCGACCCCGGCCTCGCCCTCGAGGAACAGCGGCCGCCCCATGCGCAGGCTCAGGAACACCGCGGTCGCCAGGCTCCTCTCGGCAATGTAGTCCGCCTGCGCGAGCAGGGTCGCGGTGTCGTCGATCGAATTCGGAACGGAAGTGGGGCGTTTGGCGGTCATCGGGTCGCTGAAGTGTTCTGGTGGGAATCGCTACCCGAGGGTACTTTAACTCGCGCTTGGTCGCTACTCGCGGTCGCGGAGATGCGATTTCTCCCCTCCTTTTCAAGGAGGGGTGCCGGCAAAGCCGGCGGGGTGGTTGGGGCTTCGATCAAGGTCGTGGACCACCCCGTCCGCTACGCGTCCACCCCTCCTCGACGAGGAGGGGAAAAAGCCTTAGACCATCCCTCCATGATCAACGAAAAAGCCCCCCGGGATCACCGAAGGGCTAGTGGTCGGGTGCGCGCCCCTTGGACGCGCACGTGCGCTACTTCAGTGCCGCTTCGACCGCGCGCTTGGCCATGACCGTGACGAGGTGTGCGCGGTACTCGGACGATGCGTGGATGTCGGAGTTGAGGCCCTTGTCGGGAACCTTGATGCTCGCCACCGACTCAGGCGCGAACTTTTTCGAGAGCGCCTGCTCCATCTCCTTCACCCGGAACGCGCACGGGCCGGCGCCGGTGACGGCGACCCGCACTTCCTTGCCCGTGTCGGCGACCATCACGCCGACCATCGCGAAGCGCGAAGCCGGCTGCTTGAACTTCATGTAGGCCGCGCGCTTCGGAATCGGGAACGAGACGGACGTGATGATCTCACCCGGTTCGAGCGCCGTTTCGTAGATCCCCTTGAAGAACGAGTCCGCGTCGATCTTGCGCTTGTTCGTCTCGACGGTTGCACCCAGTCCGAGCACGGCAGCGGGGTAGTCCGCGGCAGGGTCGTTGTGGGCAATGGAGCCGCCGAGCGTTCCCATGTTCCGCACCATGCGGTCACCGATCTGGCTGGCGAGGTAGGCGAGGGCGGGGATGGCCTTCTTCACGTCGGCCGAGGCGGCGACCTCGGCATGCCGGGTCATGGCGCCGATCACCACGTTCTTTCCGTCCGACTTGATGCCGCGCAGCTCCGCAATGCCGCCGAGATCGACCAGCTCCGGCGGCGCCGAAAGGCGCAGCTTCATCGCGGCGATGAGGCTCTGCCCGCCGGCCAGCAGCTTGGCGTCGGTATTCTTGGCGATGACTGCCGCAGCGTCCTTGACGTCCTTGGCTTTACGATAGGTGAATGCATACATTTTCTTGTCTCCTCGAAGGCCTCAGGCCGCTTTCTTCATCGCAATGGCGCGCCACACGGTTTCCGCGGTGGCCGGCATCGCCAGGTCGCGAACGCCGATCGCGTCGGTGATCGCGTTCATTAGCGCGGCCGGCGCGCCGATCGCCCCGGCCTCGCCGCAGCCCTTCACTCCGAGCGGATTGTGGGTGCAAGGCGTCTCGCGTGTGTCGATCTTGAACTGCGGCACGTCTTCGGCGCGCGGCAGGCAGTAGTCCGTCAACGTGCCGGTGAGGAGCTGTCCGCTTGCGCTGTCGTATCGGCAACCCTCCATGAGCGCCTGGCCGATGCCCTGCGTGAGACCACCCTGTACCTGGCCTTCGACAATCATCGGGTTGATGATCTTGCCGAAGTCGTCGACTGCGACAAAGCTCTCGATCTTCGTCTTGCCGGTGTCGGGGTCGACCTCCACCTCACACACGTACGAGCCGGCCGGAAAGGTGAAATTCGTCGGATCGTAGAAGGCGTTCTCGTTGAGGCCCGGTTCGAGCTTGTCGTGCGGGTAGTTGTGCGGCACGTAGGCCGTGAGCGCCACCTGCCCGAAAGGCACCTGCTTGTCCGTGCCGGCGACCTTGAAGACGCCTTCGGTGAACTCGACGTCGTTCTCGGCCGCTTCCATCAGGTGCGCGGCGATCTTCTTGCCCTTCGCGATGACCTTGTCCACGGCCTTGACGATGGCAGTGCCGCCTACGGCGATCGAGCGCGAGCCGTAGGTGCCCATGCCGAACAGGATCTTGCTGGTGTCGCCATGCACGATTTGCACGTCGTCGAACGGGATGCCGAGCCGGCTGGCGACCACCTGCGCGAACGTCGTCTCGTGGCCCTGGCCGTGCGAGTGCGAGCCGGTGAAGACCGTCACTTTACCCGTCGGATGGACCCGCACTTCGCCCGATTCGTAGAGGCCGGCGCGGGCGCCGAGCGAACCCGCGACGCTGGAAGGCGCGATGCCGCACGCCTCGATGTAGCAGCTGTAGCCGATTCCGCGCAGCTTGCCACGCGCCGCCGACTGCTCCTTGCGCTTCGCGTAGCCGGCGACGTCGCCGAGCTTCAAAGCGGCATCGAGTGTGGCATTGTAGTCGCCTGTGTCGTAGAGCAGCGCGACCGGCGTCTGGTAGGGAAACTCCTTGATGAAATTGCGCCGCCGTATCTCGGCCGGATCAATTTTCATCTCTCGCGCCGCAGTCTCGACCAGGCGCTCCACCACGTAAGTCGCCTCGGGGCGCCCGGCGCCGCGATAGGCGTCCACCGGCGTGGTGTTGGTGAAGACCGCCGTGACCTCGCAGTAGATCACCGGAGTGCTGTATTGCCCGGCGAGCAGCGTGGCGTAGAGGATCGTCGGGACGCAGGACGCGAAGGTGGAAAGGTAGGCGCCGACGTTCGCAGTCGTGTGCACGCGCATCGCGAGGAACTTGCCGTCCTTGTCCAGCGCGAGCTCGGCAGTCGTGACATGGTCGCGGCCATGGGCATCGGACGAAAACGACTCGACTCGGTCGGCGGTCCACTTCACCGGGCGGTTGATCTGCTTCGAGGCCCAAGTGACGACGACGTCCTCACCGTACAGGTAGATCTTGGATCCGAAGCCACCGCCCACGTCCGGGGCGATCACGTGCACCTTGTGCTCCGGCAGCCCCATCACGAAGGCAGTCATGAGCAACCGCTCGACGTGCGGGTTCTGGCTCGCGACGTGCAGCGTATAGGCATCGTCCGCGCGGCTGTAGTTGCCGATCGCTGCGCGCGGCTCGATCGCATTGGGAATGAGCCGGTTGTTGACGAACTCGAGCTTGGTGATGTGCGCCGCGCTCTTGAATGCGTCGTCGACTTTTGCCTTGTCGCCGATCGCCCAGACGTAGCAGGTGTTGTCGGGCGCGATTTCGTGAAGCACCGGCGCCCCCTTCTTGCGTGCTTCGGCGCCAGTGACGACCGCAGGCAGGACCTCGTAGTCGACCTCGACGAGTTCCGCGGCGTCCCGGGCCTCGTGAAGGGTGTCGGCGATCACAACCGCGACCCGGTCGCCAACGTGCCGGACCTTGCCTTGCGCGAGGACCGGATAGGGCGGCTCCTTCATCGGCTGCCCGGCGACGTCGGTGATCAGCCAGCCGCACGGCAGGCCGTTGATTCCCGCTTTCGCGATGTCGTCGCCGGTGTAGACGGCGTGGACGCCGTGTGCTTTCGCCGCCTTGTCCGTCTTGATCCCCTTGATCTTCGCGTGGGCGTGCGGCGAGCGCACGAACACGGCGTAAGTCGTGTTATGCGGGGAAACGTCGTCGGTGTACTGGCCGCCTCCGGTGAGAAAGCGATAGTCTTCCTTGCGCTTCACCGAGGTCCCGATGATGTTCATGCTGGCCATGATGATCTCCCGGCCGCTCAGCGCATGGCCGCCACTTTGGGCGCGGCAGCGAGAATGGCCTTGACGATGTTGTGGTAACCGGTGCAGCGACAGAAGTTGCCGTCCAGCTCGGCGCGTACGACCTCTTCGGAGGGATTCGGATGACGCCGCACGAGGTCGATCGCGCTGATCACCATGCCCGGCGTGCAGAACCCGCACTGCAGGGCGTGGTGCTCGCGGAACGCCTCCTGCATGGGATGCAGCGTGCCGTCGGCGGCGGCGATGCCCTCGATCGTGGTGATCTTCGCGCCTTCGGCCTGCATTGCGAGAATGTTGCAGGACTTGACGGCGTCACCGTTCATCTCGATCGTGCAGGCGCCGCACTGCGCGGTGTCGCAACCGACATGGGTCCCGGTGAGGCGCAGGTGCTCGCGGATGAAGCTCACGAGCAGCGTGCGCTCCTCGACTTCCGCCGCAACCGGCTTGCCGTTCACGGTCATGGATACTTTGACTGGCATGACTCCTCCTTCGTTGATGCTCGTGTTTGATGTTCCTGGCGGTGGGCGCGGGGCGCCGGCAAATCGACGAAACCGAAGAATTGCAGCGCGAACCTCTCCTCAGGTCACGTAGGTCGGGTAGTGAGCGCGCCGCCGAACGGGCACGCCGAATGTGCACAAATGCTAGCTCATGCATCAGGCCGAAGCAACCGGCCTCGTATCCCGTGCGGCGAGCACCGGCGTGCTGCGAATGCTCTGGAACACCACTCCGGCCGCTGCGCGGCCATCCCTCCTCGGAGAGGAGGGGATGGGAGGAGACCAGCCGGCCTCAGCTTCGCGATGGCCCAGCGGGAAGGAGGGTAACGGGAGGGAACCGGCCGGTTCCCTCCTGTTCGTATCCTTCCGGTCCATGGCTAGGCGCATGGCCGTGCGACGGCGTAAAATGCCAAGATTGCGTCTCTCAGCAGGGAGCGGACCGATGGACAGCGTTGATCTGGAAGTGATCAAGAGCGCGGCGAACTGGGTCGAGGCCGGCCGCGGCGCCACGCTCGCAACCGTCGTGAAGACCTGGGGCTCCGCGCCGCGTCCGGTCGGCGCCATGCTGGTCATCCGTGACGACGGCCACGTGATCGGATCGGTCTCCGGCGGGTGCGTCGAGGACGACATGATCGACAAGGTCCGCGCGGGCCAGCTCGCGAGCGGCAAACCGGGGATGATCACGTACGGTGTCACGAAGGAGCAGGCAGAGCGCTTCAGGCTGCCGTGCGGTGGAACGCTCGAGATCGCCCTCGAACCCCTGTCGAAGGACTCGAAGCTGGATGAGTTGCTGGCGATCGTCGAGCGCCACGAGCTCGTCGCCCGGGTTCTGGACATCGAAACCGGCGCCGTACGGCTCGAGCACGGCAACTGGGCGGACGTGCTCCAGTTCGACGGGAAGGTGCTGAGGTCCGTGCTCGGCCCACGCTGGCGCCTGCTGATCATCGGCGCGGGACAACTGTCCCGCTACCTTGCGCAAATGGCGCAGGCGCTCGACTACCACGTCACCGTTTGCGATCCGCGCGAGGAATTTGCCGACGAGTGGGATGTCCCTGGCGCCACGCTCAATCGCGGCTATCCCGACGATGTGGTTCTCCAGATGAATCTCGACGGCCACTGCGCAGTGGTCGCGGTCACGCATGATCCGAAGCTCGACGACGTTGCGCTGCTCGAGGCGCTGAAATCGCCGGCCTTCTACGTCGGTGCGCTCGGCTCGCGGAAGAACAACGATGCGCGCCGCAAGCGCCTGGCGGGGTTCGACCTGTCGGCTGCAGAAATTTCGCGACTGCATGGTCCGGTCGGGCTCGACCTCGGCTGCAAGACCCCGCCCGAAATCGCGGTGGCGATCCTCGCGGAAATGACGGCCGTGCGCCACGGAGTCCGCATTCCCGAGCTCGTCGCGCCCGAAATGGCCGAGAGCTCCGCGGGGTGCGTCGTTCCGGGGAGCTGAGCATCAGCGCCGGGCGACGCGGCATCGCTGCCGCCCCCGCCCGGCCGCGCAGTGTGGACCCGTCGACATTCCGATCGAACGCGCCATTCGTCGGCATTCTGCTCGCGGCGGGCGCATCCACGCGGTTCAAGGCAAACAAGCTTCTGCACCCGCTTCCCGACGGCACGCCGATCGCCGTCGCCGCGGCGAGACACCTCCACGCTGCGCTCGACCGTGTCCTGGCGGTCGTTCGTCCCGACGTACCGGAGCTCGTCCGGGCACTGGCCGGAGCCGGAGCCGAGGTCACGATCTGTCCCGACGCGGCGGCAGGGATGGGCCGTTCGCTCGCGCACGCGATTGCCCTCACCTCGCACGCGGGCGGTTGGATCGTGGCGCTGGCGGACATGCCTTTCGTCGCACCCGACACGATCCGTCGCATTGCAGCGGCGCTCCGGGACGGCGCCGACCTCGCTGCGCCCGCATTCCGAGGGTCGCGCGGACATCCCGTCGGCTTCGCGGCGCCGTACCGGGAAGAACTTGCCGCGCTTACCGGCGACGCCGGCGCGCGGGATATTCTCAAGCGCGACCGGGCCCGCATGCGCACGCTGGAGGTGGATGACGCGGGCGTGCTGCGGGACATCGACACGCCGGAGGACCTCGGCGGAGATGGCTAAGCGGCCTGATTGCAGCACTGCCCGCACGCTCCGCATACAATGCGCGCCCGGCTCCCGGATGCCGCACCGAAAGAACATGAAATTCTTCAAGATATTTGTCGCCGCGCTCCTGGTCGTGGTCACGGGCTTGGCGCACGCTCAGCTGCCCGCGATGGTGGGCGGGCAACGCCTTCCGTCGCTCGCACCCATGCTCGCGCAAGTGACGCCCGCGGTCGTGAACATCGCGATCGAGATGCGCACGCCGGAAGCCAATCCGCTCTTCGCGGATCCCTTCTTCCGGCGGTTCTTCGAATTGCCCGAGCGCCCCCAGCGGAAGGAACAGGCTGCGGGGTCCGGCGTCATCGTCGATGCCGCACGTGGCCTCGTGATCACGAATCATCACGTGATCAAGGACGCCGAGCACATCATGGTCGGGCTGAAGGACCGGCGCGTGCTCAAGGCGCAGGTGGTGGGAGTGGACCCGGGTACCGACATTGCGGTGCTGCGCATCCCGCCAGAGCGGCTGACCGCAGTGAAGTGGGGCGACTCGGAGGCGCTGAACGTCGGGGACTTTGCAGTGGCGATCGGGAACCCGTTCGGTATCGGGCAGACGGTCACGTCGGGAATCGTGAGTGCGCTGGGTCGCTCGGGACTGGGCGTCGAGGGCTACGAGGAATTCATTCAGACCGACGCTTCCATCAATCCGGGAAACTCAGGTGGCGCGCTCGTCAACCTCGCGGGCGAGCTCGTCGGGATCAACACTGCGATCATCGGGCCCACGGGCGGCAATGTCGGTATCGGATTCGCAGTGCCGGCGCACATGGTGCGCGCGGTGCTCGATCAGATCATGCGATTCGGCGAGGTGCGGCGCGGCCGCGTGGGCGTCAGCACCGAGGATCTCACTCCCGCGCTGGCCGCAAAGGCCGGCGTCAAGGTGACCGAGGGCGCGGTGATCGTCCAGATCGAGCGCGGCTCGGAAGCAGAACGGGCGGGGCTCCGACCCCGTGACATCGTGCTCGCGGTGAACGGGCATCAGGTGCGCAGCTCGAGCGAGCTGCGCAACCGCGTCGGCCTGGTCCCGATCGGCGAGGAGATCGAGCTCGACCTGCTGCGCGCGGGTCGCATGATGAAAGTGCGCGCGCGTGTCGGCGAGCTGTACAAGGCGACCAAGGTGCCCGGCGAGACGGTTCCGCAGCTTGCCGGGGCGCGGGTGGCGAACGTCGAGCGTGGCACGCCGCCGTACGGGCAAGTCGAAGGCGTCGTCGTCACCGCGGTCGAGCAGGGGAGTGCTGCATTCCGCAACGGGCTGCGGGCTGGCGACATCGTGTTCGCCGTGAATCGCGCGCGCGTGCGCACCGTTTCGGAGCTCCTCGACGCGATGCGCGGTGCGGAAGGACCGGTGCGGCTCTCGCTCGTACGCGGAGAGTATCGCATCACCCTGGCTATACGTTAGATGCGCGTTAAATGCGTGTTAAATGCGCGTTGAAAGCGCGTTGACGCCCGCGTTGAAGAGCGAGTTGAGGAGCATTCCCGCAATGGCGACCGAGCCCGTCCGCTACCGGATTTTCCCCAAGTCTCCGGAGGCGCACGTCTTCGAGGTGAGCGTCACCGTCGCGCGGCCTGATCCTGCCGGGCAGCGTCTTGCGCTGCCGGCGTGGATCCCCGGGAGCTACCTGGTTCGGGACTTCGCGCGCCTTTTCGTTTCGATCCGGGCCGCAAGCGGACGGCGACCGGTGCGGTTGACGAAGCTCGACAAGCACACCTGGCGCGCGGCGCCTTGCGATGGCCCGCTGACCGTGACCGCGGAAGTCTATGCGTGGGACCTGTCCGTGCGGGGCGCACATCTGGATACCACGCATGGATTCTTCAACGGAACGTGCGTGTTTCTGCGCACGCTCGGCGCCGAGTCCCACCCCTGCGAGGTGGAGATCCTGCCGCCGCACGGCGCGCGCTATCGC
>JBAVOG010000585.1:0-4709 GCA_049691875.1 Burkholderiales bacterium
GCGTCACCCTGCTCGACTGCCCGCTTTCCGGCACGGGCGCGCAGGCCCGTACGCGCGACCTGGTGGTCTTCGCGAGCGGCCCGCGCGCCGCCTACCGTCAATGCGCGCCGGTGTTCGAGGCGTTCGCGCGCCGGCACCACTACGCAGGCGCGTTCGGCTCCGGGTCCAAGCTGAAATTCATCGCCAACCTGCTGGTCTCGATCCACAACGTCGCGGCCGCCGAGGCGATGGTGCTCGGAATGAAAGCGGGCATCGATCCGGGCGAGTTGCTGGAAGTGATGGCCGACAGCGCCGGCAGCTCGCGCATGCTCCAGGTGCGCGGCCCGCTGATGGTGGCCGACCGCTATCGTCCCGCCACGATGAAGAACGTCGTCTGGCAGAAAGACGTGAAGACGATCGGCGAGTTCGCCCGTTCGCTCGCGTGCCCGACGCCGCTCTTCGATGCAGCGTCTGTCGTGTATGTCTCGGCCATGGCCGAGGGTCTGGCCGAGGAGGACACCGGAGCGGTCTGCCGCGTGCTCGAGCGGTGGGCAGGACATGAACGACCCAAGGGTCCAGCCAGAAAGCGAACGAAGACGCGCAGGAAGATTGCGTCGCCGCGCCGCGCTACGCGCAAGGTACAGACGCGGGCGCGGAAGAGCTAGGCGCGCATTGCTGGGTGCGGGATGTGTAGAGGTGTTTCCCCTCCTTTTCGAGGAGGGGTGCCCGCAGAGCGGGCGGGGTGGTTCGGGCATCGACTGAATTCAACACACCAATGACCGCGACGCTCCTCTTCGACGACCACGCAACGGACGGTGCTTCGTTCGACGATGCGGCCGCGCGCGCGGCGACCGGGCTCGCCACGCTCGGCGTCGGCGAGGACGACGTCGTCTGCATCATGCTCCGCAACGAGCCGGCGTTCCTCGAGGCTGTGTTCGCGGCGCGCCACCTCGGCGCCTATCCCTGCCCGATCAACTGGCACTACAAGGCGGATGAAGCCGGGTGGATCCTTGCGGACAGCGGCGCCAAGGCGCTTGTCGTGCATGCCGACCTGCTACCGCAGATCGTTGGCGCCATTCCGCAGGGTGTGGAGATCGCGGTCGTGCAGCCCGAGGCCACGACGCGATCTGCGTTCGACATTGCGCCGTCGGGCGCGCAGGTGCCGCCCGGAATGCGCGAATGGCGAAACTGGCGCGCCGCGCACGCGCCATGGTCGGGCCCGGCGCGCGTGCCACGCGCGAACATGCCTTACACGTCGGGAACGACCGGCCGCGCCAAGGGCGTCCGTCGCATCCCGCCAGCGCCGGAGAACGCAAGTGTCGCAGCGGCGCTCGCGCGCGACGCGCTGGCGCGAGCACTCGGCATCGAGACGGACATGCGCGCGCTCCTGTCGGCACCCCTCTATCACAGCGCGCCGATCTCCTACGCGATCCAGGTCATGCTGACCGGCAACACCTTCGTGATCGAGCCGAAGTTCGATGCGGAGCGCACGCTCGCGCTCGTCGAGCGCCACCGACTGTCACACGCGTATCTCGTGCCCACGATGTACGCGCGCCTGCTGAAGCTTCCCGACACGGTGAAGCGACGCTACGACCTTTCCTCGATGCGCTTCGTCGCCTCGACCGGCTCCCCCTGCCCGCCGGACGTCAAGCGGGCGATGATCGACTGGTGGGGACCAGTATTCAACGAATCGTACGCGTCGAGCGAGGGTGGGTACGTCACGGCGATCTCGTCTGCCGAAGCGCTCGCCAAGCCGGGCTCCGCCGGGCGCCCGATCGGCACCGGCGCGCTGAAGATCCTCGACACCGAGGGCCGCGACCTTCCACCCGGGGAAATCGGACTGATCTACGCACGGCAGCCCGCTTATCCCGACTTCACCTACAACAACGATCCGGACGCGCGTCGCGCGCTCGAGCGCGACGGTCTGTGGACGCTGGGAGACATGGGCTACGTGGATGCGGACGGTTATCTCTTCGTCTGCGACCGCGCCGCGGACATGGTGATCTCCGGTGGCGTCAACATCTATCCCGCCGAGATCGAGGCGTCGCTCGCCACGATGCCGGGCGTGCACGACTGTGCGGTGTTCGGCATCCCGCATGCGGAATTCGGCGAGACGCTTGCAGCTGCGATTCAACCCGAGCCCGGCGCCGAGCTCGACTCGGAGTCCGTGCGTGCCTGGCTCGCCACGCGCATCGCCGACTACAAGGTGCCTCGCATCGTCGAGTTTCACGCCGAGCTTCCGCGCGAGGAGAGCGGCAAGATCTTCAAGCGTCGACTCCGCGGGCCTTACTGGAGGGATGCCGGCAGGCAGATCTGAAAATTCTCCGCCGTTTCCCGAACCACCCCCCGCCCTACGGGCGGACCCCTCCTTGAGAAGGAGGGGAAAAAGATACAAACCCTCGCCTCTGCGACGGTTTGCTCTTAGCGGGAAGGAGGGTATCGGGAGGGAACTAGCCGGTTCCCTCCTGATCGTGACCTTCCGCCCACGCCCGAAAAGAGCACTTCGCTCGATATCAAGACACCGTCAGTCCGAAGCTCAATTTCCGCAGGAAGGAGGGTATCGGGAGGGAACCAGCCGGTTCCCTCCTGATCGTGACCTTCAGCACGTTCTGACAGGACACCAGCGCGCGAAAAGAAAAAGGCCCTCTTCAGAGGGCCTTTTTCACTGGAAAGTGTCGGTGGTGGAGACGAGGAGGATCGAACTCCCGACCTTCGCATTGCGAACGCGACGCTCTCCCAGCTGAGCTACGTCCCCACGGAGAGTGCGAATTTTACCCGCTCGGGCGCCATGCGGGCAATCCGCCCGCCACCCGGGCGCGTTAGACTCGGATCGGGTCAATCTGACCCAGGGAGTGCTGGTTATGCAGATTACCCCCCCGTTCGGCTACCGGGAAATCGTACCGCTGCAGAAAACGCAGGCGGTCAAGCTACCCGCGCCCGGCAAAGTGCCGGAGTTCTGCGCCAGCACCAACGCGATGCCGGTTTCCTTTTCCGAGTTTCGCGTGGCCGCCCACGACTATCCGCTCGTGTTCGCGTCGGGCGACACCGGCCAGACTTTCGCCGCGGTGGCGGTCGTCGGGCTCGCCAACGGCGAGAACCTGTTCGCCCGCGGCGGCGCGTGGGTGCCGGACCTGTACGTGCCGGCGTACGTGCGGCGCTATCCCTTCTGCATGGCGCGCGTGACGCTCGAAAAGAAGGAGCAGACCAACCGGCTGATTTGCGTGGAGAAGGATTACATCGCGGAGAGCGGCGAGAAGCTTTTCGATGCGAAAGGCGAGCCGGGCGAGAAATGGCAGAACATCGAGCGGCTTCTGCGGGAGTACGAAGCCGATCTGGAACGCACGCGCGAGATGTGCGCGGTCCTCGCCGACTATGCGCTGCTCGAGCCGTTCACGCTGCAGGCGACCGAGGCGAACGGCGTGCCGGTCAATCTTTCCGGGATGTATCGCGTGAAGGAAGAGAAGCTCGAGCACCTGAACGCGGCCCAGCACAAGAACCTGTTCAAGAAGGGCATCACGGGGCGGGTCTATGCCCACCTGCTGTCGCTCGACAACTTCGGCCGGCTGATCGCCCTGCGGAACAAGCTGAATCCATCCGCTGCGGCCCCCGCCCCCGCACCCAGGGCCGCCGCCGCGGGCAAGAAGGCCTGATCTCAACGGTCGCCGGCCCCCGGCCGGAATACTGCCGCCTTCCCGGACCGGGGGAGCTCGAATCCCCGGGGCCTGCGTCCAATCCAGGTCGCGCTTCGTAGCAGCCGAAGATCCCCGAACTTCGGGCGTTCCAATCTGTCGGATCACGATCGCGCGGTCTCCCGTGCCACATCCCTGGCCGGGGAGCGTGCCGATTCATCTCGAAGGAGTCCGCCATGGGCCGTTGTTCGAGTCCCGATCTGTTCCGTTCCACCCTGCGAATCGCCATTCTGGCTGCCACTCTTGGTTTCATGACCGCGCAACCGGCCGGCGCCGCCGATGTCGTCGCGCCCGTGCTGCAGGCGGGCGACACCTGGACCTACCGCCACATCGACGGCTACAACAAGCTCGACGTCGGCACGGTGTCCAGCGTCGTCGAGGCCGCGGGCCCCAACGAAGTTCGCCTGGCGACGCGCTCGGTCAATGGCCTGGTCAATTTCGAGTCGACATACGCTGGTCCCGGCCAGCTCGCCTCCGGCACGCTGAGCGAGCGTGCCGCCGGCGCGATGCATCCGCCCCTGCAGCTCACGCGCTATCCCCTGCGCGAAGGCGAGCGGTGGGTGCAGAACGTCGTGCGCGACGACGTGATGAGCCGCGAGAAGCGCGAGACGGAAATGCGGGTAAGGGTGATCGGATGGGAAACCGTGAAGGTCCCCGCCGGTGAGTTTCGCGCATTGCTCATCGAGCGCGCTTTCGAGCTCGGCGACTACGACCCGTTCCGCGGTCCGACGCTGCGCTACGAGAGAGAGTGGTACGCGCCCGAGGTGAAGGGCCCGGTGAAGCTCGAGGTGTTCGAGGAGTATTTCGAGAGCCGCTACAGCCGCCTCGGACTGCCTGCGCCCGGCACGCGCGCGACCTACGAGCTGCTGTCGTACAAGGTGGGTTGATCGCTCCTAGGCGGCGTCCTCCAGCTCCTGCTCGCCGCTGCGCGTCGCACGCGCCAGCCGGTCGTTGATCGCGGCCCAGGCGGGCGAGCGCGGCGGCGCCTCGATCAGGATCTGGCCGACGTTCTGCGCATCCAGCGCGCGCAGATTCGCGTAG
>JBAVOG010000586.1:0-1830 GCA_049691875.1 Burkholderiales bacterium
CCGGTACACGGCGCCATTCCAGTCGTCGGACACCAGCATCGAACCGTCCTTCATCATCGTCAAGTCGACCGGCCGCCCCATGTAAGTGTTGTTCTCGACGAGCCCGGTCAGGAATGGCTCCATCGACTTGAAATTGCCCTGGTCGTCCAGGTGGACGACCACCACGTCGGCGGCGAACTTCTCGGTGCGGTTCCACGGGCCGTGGCGCGCGATGAAGATCGCATTCCGGTATTGGTCCGGGAACATCGTGCCGGTGTAGAAGCGCATGCCGAGCGGGGCCGAGTGCGGGCCGAGCAGCGCGATCGGCGGGGTGAAGTCCTTGCAGTCATAGCCCCAGCCGAACTCCGGATCCGCGATGTCGCCCTGGTGGCAGTACGGGAACCCGAAATGCTGCTTGCCCGGCCGTGTCACGCGGTTCAGCTCGCAGTTCGGCAGATCTTCCGACATCCAGTCGCGGTTGTTGTCCGTGAAATACAGTTCCTTCGTCTGCGGATGGAAGTCGAAGCCGACGGTGTTTCGCATGCCCCGGAGAATCGCTTCCGCTCCGGTGCCATCGAGATTCATCTTGCGGATCTCGCCGAACCCGGGCGGCGGATCGCAGATGTTGCACGGGGAACTGTTCGAAACGTAGAGCTTGCTGTCCGGTCCGACGGCGAGAAAGCGCCAGCCGTGCGGCCGCGGGTCCCCGAGCTTGTCGTAGATCGTGACGAGCTGGGTTGGCTTGTCGAGGTTGTCCTCGATGTGCTCCGCCTTGGAAATCTTCGTGTGCTCGGCGATGTAGAGCGTGCCGTCGTGGAATGCGAGGCCGTTCGGCCAGTCGAGCTTCTCGTAGATCACCCTGGCCTGGCGCTTGCCGCCCTTGTCGGTGACGGCCCAGACCTTGTTCCCCTGCCAGTTCCCCACGAAGACGGTGCCCTTGTCGCCCACCCGCAGCGTGCGCGCATTGTTGATGCCACTGGCAAAGACCTCCACCTTGAAGCCGGGCGGAAGCTTGATCTTGGATAGCGGCAGCTTGTCGGCGGGGGTGGGCAGCGGTGGGGACGCCACGGGCGCTTGCGGAGAAAAAGAACAAGGTACAGCGGTTGAAACGCATCGCGATCGTCATAGTGCCCTCCCGTGGATGACTTGCACGACGAAGCGGATTCTAGCGGGCGATCACAGGATGCGGTTGAACCAGAACAGGGAGAGGAGGGCCGAGAACAGCGCCATGATGAGCGCCGCGGCGGAGAAGAGCGCAGTGATCTCGGTTTCTTTCGCCTCGAAGACGATCCGGGAATTCAGGGACTCGTAGACCTTTTTCAGGTCCTCCGCGGTGCCGGCATAGAAGTACTCGCCGCGGGTCACGTTCGCGATTTCCTTGAGGGTGTCCTCGTCGAGGCGCACGCGCATGGACCACCCCTCGAAGCCGATGATCTCGCCCTCCGGGGTGCCGATGCCCACGGTGTAGACGCGGACGCCCCGCTCGGCGGCCATGCGCGCCGACTCGATGGGATCGGGTCCGGTGGTCGTGCGCCCGTCGCTGAGCAGGATGACCGCGGCCGAATGGTAGGAGCCGGGCGGAACCGGCTTGGGCGGTGCCTTCCCCGGTTCGGCCTTCGGCCCATTGATGGGGATTCCACCGCGCTGATCGCGCACCGCAACCTCGCGCGGATTCGTCGACCTCAGGTTGAACTCGATATCCGGGAAGATCGTCTTGAGGGAGACGAGCACGCCGCTGCCGACGGCCGTCCCGCGCTGCAACTGGAATCGGTCGATCGCGGCGACGATGTCCTCGCGATTCTGGGTGGGCGACTGCACGACCGAGGCGGTCGCGGCGAAGGACACCACCCC
>JBAVOG010000587.1:0-1748 GCA_049691875.1 Burkholderiales bacterium
CGGCGAGCGAGCGGCGGGCGACGCGCTCGCCGGGGCGGGCGGCGATCAGCGTGGTATCGGCGGTGGTCTCTGCATGTTCGGCGACGACGCGCAGTTTCCGGTGACCGGGGGCGACCCGTCGCTGGCCGCGTCCGTCGAGCACGGGATGGGTGGCGATCGGCGTCCCATTCTCGAAGATGCGGATCTCGTCGGCCAGCGTGTGCACCTCGACGACGCGCTTCCGGGTGGTGTCAGGAACGCTGTAAAGATTGCCGCCGACCGAGACCATACCCTCGTGCGAGACGCGACGCTCCAGTTTGAGCACCGATCCGAACGGCACGGGCGGCAGCTCCTGCAGCTTCGGCTTCTCTTCGGCGAAGGCTTCGGCCACCACCCGGCGGGTCGTCGCGTGGACACGCACGTTGGCCACGGTTGCGAGCCAGTCGGCGAGCTGGGCGTTCAGGTCGTCGAGATTGCGGAACGTCCGACCGAGGAAGAAGTCCTGGCGGATGTAGCGGAACGGCCGCTCCACCTTGCCCTTGGTTTTTGCCCGGTAGGGCCGGCAGGCTTTCGGGTGAAAGTGGTAATGGCCGGCGAAATCGAGCAGCGTGCGGTTGTAGACGATGCCACCTTCCGCCGCCTCGCCGGTGACGGCGGTCTTCATCCGGTCATAAAGGATCTCCTCCGGCACGCCACCGAGGTCGGCGAACGCCGCGATGTGGCAGCGCAGGACTGTCTGCAGATCCTGATGCAGGACGAAGCGCGCCCACAGCCAGCGGCTGCAGCCGAGCACCAGCGAGAACAGCCAGACGATCCGCGTCACATCCGGCTCGTCGGTGAAGACCACCTGGAACTGGGCGAAATCGACCTGTGCCTGGCGGCCCGGCGGCGTCTCGAAGCGGACCTCAAACGGCGGCGTCGCCGGTGGACGGGCGGTGCGCAGGAAGTCGGTCACCGCGGTATAGCCGCCGTCGTAGCCGAGAGCACGAACCTCCCGCAGTAGGCGCCGGCCGCTCAGCCGCGGATAGGCTGCGATCCGCTCTTGCAGATACGACTTGTACGGATCGAGGCGGCACGCCTGCGGCGGTCTCGGCCCGTAGACCGGCGGCTCCAGGCCGCGGGCGATGTGCCGGCGGATGGTCTTCACGTCCTTGCCCGTCTCCCGCGCGATCGCGGCGACGCACAATCCCTGTCGATGAAGGTCGAGTATCATCATGAGCTCCCCAATTTTGACCACCGCCTCGCTCCCGTCGTTCTGGCGGGAACCATCATCGGCGATCGATCGGCCATCCGCTCTGCCGGGATGCGTCCCGGCAGAGCGGGTCATCAAACGCCAATCAGGGAATTTTCAATCGGCACTTCCAGGGAGAATTCATCCGGTACTGACACGCGGGTCCGGCTCTTGGCCGGCCCGAGGACAGGCTACCAGGTCGAGTTGCTGCTCCTTGATGCGGTTCTCCATTTCGCCGCGCGCGCGGTAGACGCGCTCGTAGAGAGCCTTGGCGTCGATCGCCGTGCGCTTCAGCGAGGTGACGATGAAGCGCGGGTTGGCGCCCTTGGCCAGGTGTTCGGCCTTGCCGATCACCCGCCGCCGGCGGCTCCAGCTGCCCAGCGTCGCGTAGCGGAAGTCCTTGAAGCGGCGCGCGGCCAGGCCGGTGGTCTCATGCTCATGCTCGTCCTCGGCCCAGGCCATGTCGATGGCAAGTTCCTCAAGCAGCCGGCTGTTGCGGGCGAGGCCGAGCACGTAGTCGACCCGGTGCGTCTCGCAC
>JBAVOG010000588.1:0-5736 GCA_049691875.1 Burkholderiales bacterium
ATGCGAAGATCCACATGCTCGCTGCGTACATCTGGGGACTGTCCAACCGTGACAGTCTGCAAAAGTCGGGGCAGGCCGGGAAGGCGGCGGGAGGAAAATAGTTGTCCGAATCGGCAGCGCTCCAGGCTGGGCAGAAAGGCAATCAGGGCAACGGTAAATCGACCGCGCAGGTGGCGGAGGCTGATGAGACCGAAGTCGCCCTGTACGAGGTTCGCAAGAAGATTTACCCGCGCGCGGTGCACGGCTGGTTTGCCGCGTGGCGGTGGGCGCTGGTCTGGCTCACGCAGATCTTTTTTTTCGGTCTTCCGTGGCTGGTCTGGAATGGCCGCCAGGCGGTGCTTTTCGACCTGGCAGCACGCAAGTTCTACATCCTCGGATTCGTCTTCTGGCCGCAGGACTTCATTTATCTGACCCTGCTGCTGGTCATCGCAGCCCTCAGCCTGTTCCTGTTCACGGCACTTGCTGGGCGGCTGTGGTGCGGCTATGCCTGTCCGCAGACGGTCTATACGGAGATTTTCCTGTGGGTCGAGGAGAAGATTGAGGGTAATCGCATCGACCGGATGCGCCTCGACCAGGGGTCCGCGAGCCCGCGGAAGATTGCCCTGAAATGCGCCAAGCATGCGATCTGGATCGCGATCGGGCTGTGGACGGGCTTCACGTTTGTCGGCTACTTCACCCCCATTCGCGAGCTGCTTCATACCGTCGCGCATTTCGCGACCGGACCCTGGGAAACGTTCTGGATTCTCTTCTACGGGTTTGCCACCTATGGCAACGCCGGGTGGATGCGCGAACAGGTCTGCAAGTACATGTGCCCTTACGCACGGTTCCAGGGCGTGATGTTCGATCGCGACACGCTGATCGTCACCTACGACCCGAAACGTGGCGAGCCGCGGGGCGCCCGGTCGAGGAAGGCGGACCGGCAGTCGCTCGGGCTTGGCGACTGCGTCAGCTGCGACATGTGCGTCCAGGTGTGCCCTACCGGCATCGACATCCGAAACGGGCTTCAATACGAGTGCATCGGCTGCGCGGCGTGCATCGACGCCTGCGATCAGGTGATGGACAGGATGAGCTATCCGCGGGGCCTCATCCGCTACGCGACCGAGAACTCGATCGAGAAGGGTTTCAAGCCTGCCGAAATGAAGCGCCGCGTCCTGCGGACCAGGGTCTACGTCTATGCGGGCATTCTTCTGGCAGTCGTCGCAACCCTGCTCACAGCGCTTTACCTGCGCGTTCCGCTCAAGATGGAGGTGCAGGCGGATCGCGCCAGCCTGATGCGCGAGGTCGAGGGCGGGAGGCTCGAGAACGTCTACCGCTTGAGGATCACGAACACGCAAGAGCAGCCACACCGTTACCGCATCGCGGTCTCCGGAATCGACACGCTGACCGTCGCGAGCGACAGCGAAGTCGAGGTGCCCTCGGCAACGACCAGGGTCTTCCCGATCCGGTTGCGCATCGATCCCGGGGTGATCGGAAAAGGTTCACACCGGATCGAGGTGGAAGTGCGTGCGGTCGACAACGCTGACCTTACCGCGCGGGAAGGCGCAGTGTTCTTGGTGCGATGAGTACTTACGATCGTTTCATGGACCGGGATGCACGCAGTGGATAGAGCTTCCAAGCACTGGTATCGGGAGCCGTGGCCGTGGCTGCTGATGGCCGCGCCGCTGGCCGCGGTTCTCATGGGAGTCGTGATGATCGTACTCGCGACCCGATCCAACGACGGCCTCGTCGCCGACGACTACTACAAGCAGGGTTTGGCGATCAATCAGATCCTCGACCGGGAGCGGCGCGCGGCAACGCTGAACGTCTCGGGAGTGCTGGAGTTCAGCGCGGACCGCAGGCAGGTTCGGCTCCGGCTCGATCAGGACGGAGACTTGCCTCCAGCGCTCTCGTTGACGCTCGTACACCCGACGCGTGCCGGGTTGGACCAAAGTGTCACGCTGATCCGGACGGCGCCCGGGACATTTTCCGGCGAGTTGCGCCCGCCTGTCGCGGGGCGCTGGCTCCTCACGCTCGAGGACGACGATCGCCGCTGGCGCGTGAGTGGCATCTGGCGCACCGAAGATGATCGCGTAGCGCTTCGTCCGGTAGGAAAGAAAGATCGACCATGAGCATGCAGCGAGCGATCTGGATCCTCTGGCCATCGTTCATCGTCGGTGGCGTGGCAACTGGCGTATTCTTTACCCTGTTCGATCCGCGCGAGCTCGCGTTTTTCGGGGAGGAACTGGGGCTGACGCGGCTGGCCGTATACTCGATCGGGTTCTTCGTGTTCTGGGCATTTTCCGCGGCATCGAGTGCATTGACATGCTTCTTCCAGCGGACGGCGGCGCAGATCAATCGAAGCGGCGCGCCGCGCGACGTGGAACCGGACATTGGCAGTCGTGAAGCGCCGGATGCCACCGGCAGAAACCGGAAATCACCATAGAGGAGCAGCGCGAATGTTCAAGAGAATCCTGATCCCAACCGACGGCTCGGCGCTCTCGCGCAAGGCGATCAAGGCAGGTGTCCGGCTCGCAAAGGACCTGCGCGCAAAGGTCACGGCTTACTACGCGATGGAGATGTTCCAGCCCTACGTCTACGGTGACGGCACGGTCATCGATTCGGCCACGCTCAACGCCTTCGAGCAGCGCGCCCGTCAGCAAGGTCAGAAGTTCCTAGACGAGGTGGAAAAAGCGGCCAAGGCAGCGGGTGTCGGGTGCGAGAAGGTGATGACGAAGCCCGTCACGCCCTACCAGGGCATCATCGACGCCGCTCGCAAGAAGAAGTGCGACGTGATCTTCATGGCCTCACACGGCCGTGGCGAGTTCGCGTCGCTGATTCTCGGCAGCGTGACCCAGAAGGTGCTGGCGAAGTCGAAGGTGCCGGTGATCGTCTACCGGTGACCGTTACCCGTGGCCCTGCTGGCCGAGCAGGGCCTCGAGGCCTTCCACGAGGAGGATCCGGATGTGCTTCTGCTGCACGCTGATCAGGCCTTCGCTCTGGAATTTCGAGAAGATCCTGCTGACGGTCTCGAGCTTGAGGCCCAGGTAACTGCCAATCTCCTCGCGGGTCATCCGGAGATGGAATTCGGACGGTGAGTATCCGCGCGCGACGAATCGCTGCGAAAGATTGAGCAGAAAGGCAGCGAGGCGCTCTTCCGCGCGCATCGATCCGAGCAGCAGCATTACGCCCTGGTCGCGGACGATCTCGCGGCTCATCACCTTGTGGAACTGGTGCTGCAGGCTGCGCACCTGGTGGGCGATCTCCTCGAGCTGAGCGAACGGAATGACGCACACTTCGCCATCCTCGAGCGCTGTCCCGTTGCACGCGTGCCGGTCGGTGCTGATTCCGTCCATGCCCATGATTTCCCCGGGCATGTGAAATCCCGTCACCTGGTCCCGGCCGTCCTCCAGAATCACGTTGCTCTTGAAGAAACCGCTGCGTATCGCGTAGAGCGAGGCGAAATCGTCTCCCGCATGGTAAATGTTCTCGCCACGTTTGACGCGCTTGCGGGTATAGACGAGCGTGTCGAGCAGATCGACTTCCTCCTCAGACAGGCCCATGGGGAGGCAGATTTCCCGCAGGCTGCAGTTCGAGCAAGCTGTCTTGAGCTGCTGGAGATTGACAGGTTGGAGGAGTGGCTTGGTGCTCATCGGAGAGGGCGGGGCACGAGATTGTTCGGTGGGCGTTGTGGGTTGATCTACGTCAAGGCGCGAAAACGGCAGAAAATCAGACTTCATCCGGTGAGCGTTACGCAAACCAGTCCCCGGGCCCAGGCAATGTCGCCCGACGAACTCATCATCGACGCGAGCCTCATCCGGCAGTTCGACCGGGCCGGACCGCGCTATACATCGTACCCGACCGCCGACCGGTTCGTGGAAGCGTTCGACGGCGAGGCTTATCGGCGGGCGCTCGAGGAACGCCACATAGGGAGCCTAGCACGCCCGCTGTCATTATATGTCCACCTGCCGTTTTGCAGTTCCATCTGCTACTACTGCGCCTGCAACAAGATCATAACCAAGGATCACGGCCGCTCGGCGAAATACTTGCGCTTTCTGGAGCGGGAAATGGTGCTCGTACAGGAGGCGCTCGGTGCGCGCACCCGCATCGAGCAACTCCACTGGGGCGGGGGCACGCCGACGTTTCTCAACCCGCAGGAGCTGCGCGACCTCATGCGGGCGATCCGCGAGCATTTCGTGCTCGACCAGCGAGCGGAGTGCTCCATCGAGGTCGATCCGCGTTCGGCGGACACCGAGACCATTCGGCTGCTTGCGGAGATCGGATTCAACCGCATCTCGGTCGGCGTGCAGGACTTCAATGGCGAAGTGCAGCGTGCGGTGAACCGGATTCAGAGCTACGAGCAGACCGCTGCAGTGGTGGATGCGGCGCGTGCCGCGGGCTTCAAGTCGGTGAATGTGGATCTCATCTACGGGTTGCCGAGACAGGACCCGCGAAGCTTTCACGAGACGATCAACAGTGTGCTGACCCTCGACCCGGATCGCGTCGCGCTCTACAACTATGCGCATCTGCCCGCGGTTTTCAAGCCACAGCGCCGCATCAACGAGGCCGAGATGCCAGCAGCGGAGACACGGCTCGAGTTGATGCTGCTGGCGATCCGGAGCCTGACCCTGGGAGGCTTCCGGTACATCGGCATGGATCACTTCGCGAAGCCCGATGACGACCTGGCCGTCGCCCAGCGGCTCGGAACGCTGCATCGGAACTTCCAGGGTTATACGACCCGCCCGGAATGCGACCTTGTCGGCCTCGGCATTTCGGCGATCGGCGCGGTCGGCCCTGCCTATGCGCAGAACGTCAAGACCCTGGACGAGTACTACGATCAGCTTGAGCAGAGAAAGCTGCCGGTGATGCGCGGGATCGAGCTGACCAAGGACGATCTCGTCCGGCGCGCGGTCATTCAGGCCATGATGTGCAGCTTCGAGGTCTCGATCGAGGCAATCGAGATCGGGTATCTGATCGATTTCGAGCGGTATTTCGCAGCCGAGATGCAGGAGTTGCACGAGTACGCCGGGAATGGCCTGGTCGAACTCGACGACAAGTGGATCACGGTCACGCCGCGCGGCAGGCTGCTGGTACGCGCAATCTGCATGGTGTTCGACTATCATCTGCGCACTGCGCAGGCGCGCGCGCGCTACTCGAAGGTCATTTGATGGATTCTCTGGTCCTGGCGGCCTTCCTCGTGGGGGTCGCCGGTGGGGTGCATTGCGTGGGAATGTGCGGCGGAATCGTTGCCGCCGTGGCGTTGCGATCCACCCGCGTCCAGGCCGCGTCGACCGGCGTTGGCGTGCTGACTGCCGGCGGTCGCTCGGGGGGCAGCCAACTTCCGATCCAGCTGGCATTCAATGTCGGGCGCGTCGCAACCTACGGCGTAATCGGCAGCGTAGTTGGCGCAGCCGGATCGCTGGGACTGCTGATGGACACTGTATTTCCGGTGCAGCTGGCGCTGAGAGTCCTCGCCAGCGCCCTGGTGATCCTGATCGGACTGCACATCGCGGGATTCGGTAGCGGCGTCATCAGGGGGCTCGAACGCGCGGGCGGGGGCGTTTGGCGCATTGCGCAACGCCTCGGCGGTGGTTACTTTCCCCCGGAAACGGCCGGCCGCGCATTGCTTGCGGGAGGCGTATGGGGGTGGCTGCCATGCGGACTCGTGTACGGCGTGCTGGCGACCGCACTGGTGAGCGGCAGTCCGGCGCGTGGCGCCACGATCATGCTGGCGTTCGGGCTCGGTACGCTACCCACGCT
>JBAVOG010000589.1:0-1843 GCA_049691875.1 Burkholderiales bacterium
CTTGCGGATTCACGGCACCATTTACGCCGCCGGCCCGCAGGCGAAGCGCGTGGTACCTCCGCTCACAACTCGAACTCCTCGTGCAATCCAGGCATCTCGACACGTGTGCCCTTCAGGCACCCCGCGAACGCGCGCCTCACGTCCTCCTCGTCGTGGATTTCCTCAGGAACACCTGCGCCGCCGCCGACAGATGCCATGTCTCGACAGGGTCAGCGTGGCTGACTGGCAGCCCACCCACGCCGGAAGGCAGGGTTCCAACGTGTCGGCGCTGCGATCCTAGCGGCCGCGCACGAGCAGCACGGGGACATCCGCCAGGCGCACGATTTGCTCGGCGTCGCTTCCAAGCACCATGCGGCGCACGCCGCGCCGACCGTGAGTTCCCATGACGATCAGGTCGGCGCGCCACTTCTTCGCCTCGCTCAGGATCGTGTCGGCGACGCGCTTGCTGACGGGCTCGTAGAGCGCGATCTCAGAGTCGACACCAGCCTTCTTTGCGCGCAGGCGCGCCTGCTCGAGCAGCCTGCGGCCGCTTCGTGCCAGCCGCGCGAGGACGGGTCCCGGGTCCAATCCGGCCTCCACGACGCCGATGATTGCCATCTTGTCCACCACGTATGCCAGGCGCATTTTGGCGCGTTGGTTCTTGGCGAGGCGAATTGCTTCGCTCAGCCCGAGCGCGGCAGTCCTGCTTCCGTCGACTGGAACGAGAATTCTGCGATACATGGTGCAGTCTCCTTTGCTTACGTTTGACAGCATTGCGTAACCGCAGCGTGGCCGATTGATGTAGGTCAAGTCGCGGTGGACACGCGCATATTCAATACGATCGGATCGAAGGTCGCGATGGACTGTCCGGTCGGGTCTCGAACGACCGCGGGGATAACCAGCATCCGAAATGGCGAACGAAGGTCTCGAGGCATTGGCTTACGCGGTGCGACCAGCCGTCGTGGCGCGGTACGTCGGCGAGCTCTTGCTGGTGTTCGCGGTGCTCGCGATTCCCCCGGCGCTGGTAGGCTTCTGGTATTCGAAGTACGGCATGGCCTGGCATTACCTCGTGGCCGCACTGGCGCTTGCGGCGAGCGGATGGCTGCTCACGGGGCACCCCGCACCGGCACGCATCCAGGCGAACGAGGCGCTGGTCGTCACCGCGGCGGCATATCTTCTCGCAAGCTGCGCGATGGCGTATCACCTGGCTGCCGCGGGGCTGGGGTGGGGCGATGCACTGTTCGAATCCGTTTCCGGGATCACGACGACGGGTCTGAGCGTGATCACGGACGTGGATTCGATGCCGAGAACGATGATTTTCGTTCGTTCGTGGCTGCAATGGTGCGGCGGGCTGGGCATCGTCGTCTTTTCGATCGCGCTACTGATGGGGAACGACGTCACAGTCCGACGATTGATCGACCCGGCCCCAGCGGGTGAGGATCTGGCGACGACGACGCGTACTTTCGCACGCCGTGTGGCCGTCACCTACGCGGCATTGACCTTCCTCGCCGTGGCCGCGCTCGCCGCGCTCGGTCTCCCGAAGGCGAGCCGCGTGGTGTGCGTCTACCGCAAGGAGGAGTTCATCCTTGCCGACGGCCACACCCGCCTGCACGAGGGCGACGAGGTAATCGTGATCGCGCACGGCGACGCCGTGTCCGACCTCGAAGACCGCTGGGGGCGAGGCAACCGCGCACACGCACCCGCGGGCGGAAAGTCTAGCGGCGCCCGACAACCGGGCTGAAGCGAAAAGGCGCGCGCAGCGCGGCGAGCACCCGCGGATCGCGCCCGTACAGATCGCGCCGGAACTGCACCGTGCCGTCCGCATCGGCCTCCGCGGTGAAGTAGAGGAACAGCACCGGGACCC
>JBAVOG010000590.1:0-1815 GCA_049691875.1 Burkholderiales bacterium
CGGCAGTCCTTCGCGTCCTAGGGAGCGTCGTTTCTCCCGGGGGAGCGCTTGGGCGACTGTCCATCCTGATCTACCACCGCGTGCACGGAACGTCGGACCCACTCCTGCCGGGGGAGGTCGATGCGGCAGCATTCAGCACGCAGATGGCACTCCTCGCAGAACATTTCCGAGTCCTGCAGCTCGAAGAAGCCGTGGAACGCCTCGCACGTGGCCAGCTTCCCACTCGTGCCGTTTCGGTGACTTTCGACGACGGCTATGCCGACAATCACGACGTTGCGATGCCGATTCTCCGTCGCCTCGGGATCCCGGCAACGTTCTTCATCGCCACGGGTTTCCTCGACGGCGGCCGGATGTGGAACGACACCGTGATCGAAGCGATCAGGCAAGCAAACGATCCGGCGCTCGATCTGTCGGGCCTCGGCCTCGGAACACTCCCGGTAGCTTCGATATCGGAGCGGCGCATTGCCATACGTTCGATATTGAATTCAATCAAGCACAAGTTCCCCTCCGAGCGGGACGAGATTGTCGGCGCCATTGCTGCTCAAGTCGGAGCGCCCATGCCGAGCACCTTGATGATGACTCGCGACCAGGTGCGCGCGCTACGCGCCGCCGGGATGGGCATCGGCGGTCACACTGTTAACCACCCGATCCTCACTCGAATCGTCGCACCCGCGGCCGAGCACGAGATCGCCGATGGCAAGGCCGAGCTGGAAGCGATTATTGGCGAGCCGGTCGGACTTTTCGCCTATCCGAACGGCAAGCCGACAGTGGACTTTGCCGCGGAGCACGTGGCACTCACGAAGAAACTCGGGTTCCGGGCCGCGGTGACCACTTCGTGGGGTGCGGCCCGGCAGACGTCGGACCTGTTCCAGCTTCCCCGGTTCACACCCTGGGACCGTCAAACACTCAAGTTCGGGCTCCGGTTGCTGCTCAATGCGCGCCGCTCGGGATACGAGATCTAGCGCCAACGTAAAGAGCGACTGATAGGGTGGCGCTAATTCGCCGAGCGCACGTCCACGTGGTGCTTGAACCACTGTTCGAGCATCATCAGCACCCATACCATCACGCCGAAATACGAAGGGTGGTTTTTGAGGTGCACGCCAGTGAGCTCGTCAATGAACTCCGGCCTTACGATGCCGCGCCGCTTCAAATCCGCAAGGCTGTCCATGGCAAGCTCGCGCAGCGGCCGATGCTTTTCGACCCATATCCCGAACGGCAGCCCGAACCCGTGCTTCGACTTCGCGATGATCTCTTTCGGAAGAAACTCGCGCAGCGATTCCTTGAAAAAGTAACGCAGTCGAGTTCCCTTGAGCTTTAGTTCCGGCGCAAGGTGCGCTGAGAACTCGACGACTCGCTCGTCCAGCAGCGGGAAGCCGCTCTCTACGCCCGCAAGATCGCACATTCGCGTCACCTTCGGAAGGTCGTTGTCGGCAAGGGTGTACTTGAGATCCAGCGCCAGCATCCGGTTGATCAGCGATCGTGCTTTTCCTTGTGCGTATTCAACCGCGAGCTCGCGCAATGGCTCACCGGAATCAACGCCAGAGAGGAAATGTTCGCAAAAAATACGTTCCACGCCGAGGCGCTCCACCAGATTGTAGTTCTCGAGTCGGGCTGGCATCGACTTCGACGCAAGGTTGATGTATCCGCGAACCTTTCGCATGCCTGGAACAAGTCCTCCGCCGGGCATCCGGAAAGCAAGCGGCTCTAGGACCCCAGCACGAAGCCATTTGGGTAGTCCGGTGTAGAGCGAGAGCAGGTATTGCGTTGCGTAACGCGCGTTCCCGCCGAAGAGCTCGTCGCCTCCGTCACCACCCA
>JBAVOG010000591.1:0-6014 GCA_049691875.1 Burkholderiales bacterium
TCAGCCTTGTAGAAATCCTCGAGCGTCACCTTCGCCGCCTTGCGCACTTCGGCCTGCTTCTCGCTCTTGGTGGCTTCCGCGAGTGCGCTTCCGCTCGCGAGCGCGATGATTGCCACGCTCGCGGCAAAGAATTTGTGAAGCTTCATGAATACGTTCCTTTCGAGTCACGCTGGGAGGAGGATCATGGGAAATTCACGCGTGTCGCGTGCCGTGGTGCATAGGGTATTGTAGGGCGTGCGTGCCCGTGCAGCCAACCGCGGCAGGGAAAAGGCTGTCGTGGCGCCCCGACGAAACGCGGCATCTCGTCGGTCGCCCTCCTGAGCGATCGATCGACAGGGCCGACGAGGGATCGAGCAAGGAGTCCGGCGGCCCCGGCGGGTCTCCGGGCTTTTCCCGTTAAAATAGAATGGTTAACGTTTCGCCCGGCCGCGGCGGCATGATCCGTCGGAGTCAATACCAACAACCGATAAGCGCGTGATGAGAACTCTCGGTCGCTACGTTCTGCAGGAGGAAATCGGGCGCGGCTCGATGGGGACGGTGTTCAAGGCATCCGACCCGATGATCGAGCGGACGGTCGCCATTAAGACGATCAATGCGCTGCAGATCCAGGACGGGAGTGCCGAGCCGCGCCGGCGGTTTCTGCGCGAAGCGAAGGCGGCGGGTCGGCTGAGTCATCCGTGCATCGTCACGATCTACGATGTCGGCGAATTCGAGGACATCGCATTCATCGTGATGGAGCTGCTCGAAGGCCGCTCGCTCAAGGACATTCTCGATCGTGGTGAGCGGATTCCACTGGCCACTGCCGTGCACATCGTCCTGCAGACTGCCGACGCGCTGGATTTCGCGCACCGGCAGGGTGTCGTCCATCGCGACATCAAGCCAGGCAATCTGATGCTCACGAAGCAGGGGCTGGTGAAGATCACCGATTTCGGCGTCGCACGCATCGACCAGATGTCGCGTACGCGCACCGGAGTGGTGATCGGCTCGCCCCGCTACATGTCGCCCGAGCAGGTCTCGGGCAAGAAAGTGGACGGCCGCAGCGACGTCTTCTCGCTTGGCATATTGCTCTATGAGCTCGCGACGGGTGTCGCGCCATTCGACGCCGCGCGTCCGGAGGATTTCCTGACGCTCATGCAGAACATTGTCAGCAAGGTGCCGGTGCCGGCGAGCCAGCTCAATTCCGATGTGCCCGCGGCGCTCGATGCGATTCTGGATCGCGCGCTTCGCAAGAGCCTGGATGAGCGCTACCCAACGGGTGACAAGCTGGCGGAGGATCTCCGAGCGGTCCTGCAGGCCGATCTCAAGTCGAACGAGAGCAAGTCGAACATCGCGGCGCTCGCGGCCATCAACGATCTGGTCATGCCCGAGTTCGACATGTTCGCGACTTCCGAGCCCGCCGGCGACACGATGCCGGCGCCGCGTTCCGAGGCGCCTGGCGCAGCGAAGCCCGCGGGGCAGAGTGGCGGCTCGGGACTGCTCGAGCGACTCAAGAACCAGGCCGAAGCGATGGAAAGCGAAGGCTCGACCGACGAGTACAGAGCGCAGACACTCATGCTCGCGCTCGACATCGAGCGGAAGATGCGCGCCGGTTTCGCTTTCTGCGAGGAGCTCGTGCGCTATCTCGGCATCGTCAAGCCGGAAATCGCGCACGACTACTCGCTCGAGGGCCTGGGCGCGTTTGCCCGGCCCAAGCTTGCCGACGCGTTCGTCGACAGCAAGCTGCGACGCGCCGACGGGCGGCCGTGGATGGACATGATCACGCTCACCGTCGTCTGCGTTTCGCCGACCACGCTGCGTCGCGAGCTGGCGGCTGCCGAAACGCAGAGTCTGATCGATCGGCTCACCGTGGCAAATCTGCGCTATACCGCGGACGATTCCGGCGGGAACAAGAACGGAGGCGCCAGCGTGTTCGAGGTCGCGGGCGAGATTACCATCTACGCGCGCGTCATGGCCGATCGCGAGCGCGGCCGACTCGCGTTCCTGTGCAAGAACGTGGCTCAGTTCGGCACGCAGAACATCGTGCTGGACGGAAAGGCCACGCGCGAAAATGTGTTCGAAGAGTTCGTGAACTACCTGCTCGGCCAGCCGAACCAGTTTCTGCAGATCGCCGGACGGACCGCGGCACCGGCTGGGTGGTAGCCCGGCGCCGATGGTTTCGCACGGAACGTAGCGCTCCGCCGCGATTCCGCTGTCCGCGCTCAATTTTCGGGAGATTTTGAATGGAGTGGCTGACCGACCCGCAGGTCTGGATCGCACTTGCGACCCTGACTGCCCTCGAGATCGTCCTCGGCGTCGACAATATCATCTTCATATCGGTGCTCGTCGGACGCCTGCCCGAGGCACAGCGAAACCGCGCGCGGTCGATAGGCCTCCTGCTGGCCATGGGGACGCGGATCCTTCTGCTCTTTTCATTGACCTGGATGATGACGCTCACCCAGCCGCTGATTGGGCTCTTCGGCCGCGAGATCTCCGGGCGCGACCTCATCCTGATCGGAGGCGGACTCTTCCTGCTCTGGAAGAGCGTGCACGAGATCCACAACTCGCTCGAGGGCCAATCGGACGAGCAGGCAGGCGCGGCGGTGCGGGCGACGTATGCGGGCGTGCTGGTCCAGATCGCGATCATCGACATCGTGTTCTCTCTCGACTCGGTGATCACTGCGGTCGGTCTCGTCGATCAGCTTTCCGTCATGGTGATCGCGATCGTCGCGGCAGTCGGCGTGATGATGTTTGCCGCCAAGCCGATCGGGGAGTTCGTCGACCGCCATCCGACCATCAAGATGCTGGCGCTCGCATTTCTGATCCTGGTCGGATTCGCGCTGGTGGCGGAAGGGTGGGACTTCCACGTGCCGAAGGGCTACATCTACTTCGCGATGGCGTTCTCGGTTGCCGTCGAGATGCTCAATCTGCGCATGCGCGCCCGCGTCGCGCGACGGGCGGCTCCGGTGCAGCTCCGCAAGGCACCGTTCGCCGCGCGGCAGCTCAACGACACGTCCGGGACCGATCCGCGACCACCCACCGGGGAAGGGTCCCGGGGGCCGGAAACCGGCGCGCAGCGCCCGGATTGACCTTTCCCGGGACCGGGGCACGGCCGAGGCCCGAATTCCGGCGGTTTTTTGATCCAGGTGGAGTGCCAAGGCCATGGTTTCGCTATAATTTCCGACCGGAGTCCACCCCCGATGCAACTTTTCGCCCTAGGCCTCAATCACCAGAGCGCGCCGCTTGCGATTCGCGAGCGGATCGCGTTCACGGGCGAGGGCCTCAAGGGCGCATTACGCGAAATCGTCCGCGTTCGCCCGGCCGAGGAAGCGGCGATTCTCTCCACCTGCAATCGCACCGAGCTCTATTGCGCGGCGGGCGAGCCGCGCGAAGCGTTCGCCTGGCTTGCGGGCCATCACAGCTTGCCGGAAAGCGATCTGAAGCCCTACCTGTACACGCTGCCCAGGGAGGAGGCGGTGCGCCATGCTTTCCGGGTCGCCGCGGGCCTGGATTCGATGGTGCTCGGCGAGCCGCAGATCCTCGGCCAGATGAAAGATGCCGTACGGATGGCGCACGAAGCGGGGTCGCTCGGCGCGACGCTCTCCCGGCTCTTCCAGCGCTCGTTCGCAGTGGCGAAGGACGTGCGGACCAACACGCGCATCGGCGCCAACGTGGTCTCGATGGCGGCGGCGGCAGTGAAGCTCGCGGGGCGCATCTTCCCGAGCGTGCGCGATCGGCGGGTGCTCCTGATCGGGGCGGGCGAGATGATCGAGCTCTGCGCGACCCATTTCGCCGCGCAGATGCCGCGGTCCATCACCGTTGCCAACCGCACACTCGATCGTGCGCAGACGCTCGCGCACCGTTTCAGCGGCCACGCGATCCTGCTCCGCGAACTTCCCGAGCGGCTCGCCGAGCACGACATCGTGATCTCCTGCACCGCCAGCTCGCTGCCGATTCTCGGCAAGGGCACCATGGAGCGAGTGATCAAGGCGCGTCGCCACCAGCCGGTTTTCATGGTCGATCTCGCGGTGCCGCGCGACATCGAGCCCGAGGTCGGTGGGCTGGACGACGTCTATCTCTACACGGTGGACGACCTTGCCGGTGTCGTGCGGACCGGAGTCGACGAGCGGCAGTCGAACGTCGCGCAGGCCGAGGCGATCATCGACACGCAGGTCGGCAACTTCCTGCACTGGATGGAGTCGCGCGAGCTCGTCCCGCTGATCAAGGATCTGCGCGATCAGGGCGAGCGGGCGCGTCGCCACGAGATCGAGCGGGCGCTCCGGATGCTGGCCCGCGGCGAGGATCCGGCCCAGGTCCTCGAGGCGCTATCCCACGGGCTCACGAACAAGCTGCTGCACGCGCCGACCCAGGCATTGCACGAGAGCGACGCCGACGCGCGCGCGAAGGCCCGCGAGATCCTGGCGCGGATCTACAACTTGCGCGCCGACTCCTAGCTGCGCGGCTGGCGCCGCGGTCACTCCCGTGCGATATATTGACCGCGGGAATCGAGACCGTGGCGCGTCCCCCGTCACCATCGTGACGTTCGAACTTTTTCCAGGCCCACGCACATGAAACCGAGCATTGCCGCAAAGCTGGAACACCTCGCCCGCCGACTGGACGAGCTGAACCGGCTGCTTTCTTCCGAGGACGCGACGCGCGACCTGGAGCAATTCCGCAAGCTCTCGCGCGAGCATGCCGAGATCGGGCCGGTCGTGGAGATCTACCAACGCCATCAGAAGGTGGAACGCGACATCGCCGCCGCCACGGAAATGCTCGCCGATCCCGAGATGAAGGCGCTTGCCGAGGCCGAGCTGGAGGAGGGCCGCGCCAGGCTGGAGGAATACGAGGCGGAGATCCAGAGGCTACTCCTTCCCCGGGACCCGGACGACGAGCGCAACACCTTTCTCGAGATCCGCGCGGGCACCGGCGGCGACGAATCGGCGATTTTCGCGGGCGACCTGTTCCGGATGTATGCGCGCTACGCGGAGCGCAAACGCTGGCAGGTCGAGACCATCTCGGAAAGCCCGTCGGACATGGGCGGGTACAAGGAGATCATCGCGCGCGTGATCGGGCACGACGTGTACTCCAAGCTCAAGTTCGAGTCGGGTGGTCATCGCGTCCAGCGCGTCCCCGAAACCGAGACCCAGGGGCGCATTCACACCTCTGCTGCGACGGTTGCCGTGATGCCGGAGGTCGACGCGGTGAGCGAGGTGATTCTGAATCCTGCCGACCTCAAGATCGACACTTTCCGCGCGTCGGGCGCGGGCGGGCAGCACGTGAACAAGACCGACTCGGCGATCCGCATCACGCATCTGCCGACCGGGATCGTCGTGGAGTGCCAGGATTCCCGTTCCCAGCACAAGAACCGGGAACAGGCAATGAACGTGCTTGCGGCGCGCATCAAGGACAAGCAGATGCGCGAGCAGAACGCAAAGACGGCCGCGACGCGCAAGAGCCTCATCGGGAGCGGCGACCGGTCGGAGCGCATCCGTACCTACAATTTCCCGCAAGGGCGGGTGACCGATCACCGTATCAACCTGACGCTCTACAAGATCCAGGCGATCATGGACGGCGATCTCGACGAGCTGACCGGCGCGCTCTCCGCCGAGCACCAGGCGGAGCTGCTCGCGGCGATGTCAGACGAGGCGGCGGCGGGAACTGAGCGCGGCGCGCGGCGGATATACTCCGCCGCGTGCGCAGGCAGAACGAGTTCTTCTACCGCCTTCGATGGGGGAACCTCGAAGATCGTCGCCGCCGCGGCCTGCTCCGGCTGCACGATCTCCTCGCGCCGACGCCCTTCGGCGACCGTTACTGGATGACGATGGGCCTCCTGCTCGGCTGCATGAGGGACGGCGCGCCGATCGCCTGGGACCGCGACTCCGACTTCGGCTTCCTGGACGACGACCTGCCGCAGTTCCTCAAGGCCGTGCGGATGCTTCGCGACGAGGGTTACGACCTGCGCCCGCCGCAGGTGAACAATGACGGCCGCACGACGATGTGGACGCTGAAGTTCGAGGCGGTGAAGTACGACTTCTTCC
>JBAVOG010000592.1:0-2166 GCA_049691875.1 Burkholderiales bacterium
CGGCAGCGCCGCGCGCGGCAGGACTTCCTGGACGAGCGCGGAATGCGCCGGCAGCCGGAGCGCGAACGTCATCCCCATCGCGAACGACCCGGCGAGCAGGATTCCGGGCGAGGCGAGACCCGCGAACAGCAAGACGGCGAGCACGATGCCGACTGCACTCATCAGCGCGTGCACCGCGATCAGAATGCGCCGCCGGTCGGTGAGGTCGGTCAGCGCTCCGCTCGGAAGTGCAAGCAGGACGCTAGGCAGCGAGGCGGCCGACTGCAGGAGCGCGACCAGAACGGCGCTTGCTCCCAGCGAGGCCATCAGCCAGGCCGAGGTGGCCTCGTGCATCGTCATGCAGACATTGGCGCCGAGCCACGCGCCGAGAAGCAGGCGGTAAGGCGCGCAAGCCCAAGGGGAGGACGCGCTTTCGGAAGGCCCCGGAGCGGAAGTGGCACTGGCCGGCTTACTAGGCCCCCTTACCTCTGTCGCGGGGCGGGAAGCCTTGCTTCGGGCCGGGGCGTCTTCATCACTACTCGCGTCCTGCGTCACGACACTCAGTCCGGTTACCGGGGGGTTGGCACGGGGAGTGGGCCACGCGGGCACTGCTTTGGCGTGAAGTGCATCCGCAGCCTGCGGGGTCTGGCGCAGGCACCGTGCTCTTCGATCCGTGAACCGGTGTCAGGCCGCGTTCGCCAGCGTGGGGGAACAACCCTTTGCCCAGTCGGCGATGTAGGTCGTCAGGAATGCAGAGAAGCCTTCGGCGGCTGACGGAAGTCTGCGCGCACGGCTGGTGATCTCATAGAAGTCGACGGGTACGACGGGATCGGTGAGCTCGCTCACCGTCACGTTTCGGTCCCGGCAGGCCGGATAGCAAAAGCTGGGAAGCACCGCGACGCCCGCACCGGCCTCCACCATCGCGATGTGCGTCTCGAAGAAGTGGAATCTCATTTCCGGCGGATCGATGCGGCCCACGCGCCGCAGTTGTCGGTCGGTGAGCTGCTGAATGAAGTTATCCGGTGGTTCGCCCAACAAGCGCTGGCCGATGAGATCCTCCCAGCGCGGATTGCGCAAACGCGTCGCGATCTCGGTCCGCGGCTCGACCAACACCAGCGCGAACTGGTGCAGGAGCCGTCGGCGCAGGCCGGGCACCGAGTGTAGAAAGCTGCCTAGCGCCAGATCGATCTCCCCCGCAATTACCCCGGTGACGAGCTGATTGCGATAGCCATCGTGCAGGATTACCTCCTGATGGGGTTCGCGCTTCGCGTACTCCTTGATCGCGCTCGGCAGAAACATCTTCGCCATGAGCGGGTTCGCTCCGATGGTGAGACGCTGCTTGGCGGCCGTGGCCGAACGTCCGATGCTCACGGCGGCCCCATCGAGCTCCAGCAGATTGCGGTTCGCAATCGGCAGGAACTGGGAGCCAAATGCGGTCAGCGAGACGCTGCGCGTCGTTCGTTCAAAGAGAGGAAAGCCCAACTGCTCTTCGAGCCTGCGGATCAGCACGCTGATGCCGGACTGCGTGATGAACAACTGCTCGGCAGCGCGCGAGAAGCTGTGGAGTTGCGCTGTGAGCAGGAACGCCTTGAGTTGCCGCGACGTTATATTCATGACGTCCTGCGATGAACTGATGACATTGTCGAATAGCTTTTGGCCATCGAGCGCTGTCTAATCGTAGCAAGGTTTACGTGCAGTCGGTTGGCTGTTTGCCGGACGTGATCTGTCCAGGCGCGCCAGCAGTGCTATCCAGGCTGTTCGGCGCTCGAGGTTCCCTCGCTGCGCGCAATTTCTGCTGCAGCACACAAAAGCAGACGGGAGGAGACGAAAGGGTCGGCATTGACGAGTTCGCGCAGCTGATCCTGCGAGGCGCGTGCGCCAGCCGTACCGCGCGGCCCGGCCCAAAGCAATGATTCCAAAGTCCAAAGCCCACGAGTGTCTGGCGGGTCCGTGAGCAAGCCCTTGCGTGGCACCTCGATTCGTCGTGGGAAGGCGGTGAATTCCACCAGGGAGTGTGCAATGAACGTGCGTCGCCTGAAATTCGCGTTTGCCTTTGCCGCAGCTGCGGTCGTTCTTTCGCCGGCCTCCGAGGCGCGCATCACGAAGATCGAGATCGACCCCGCGCTGTCACAGTCCCCGACGTTCGGCGGCTACTCGTGGCCGGGCGTAGGCCAGTACGAACGGATC
>JBAVOG010000593.1:0-14558 GCA_049691875.1 Burkholderiales bacterium
ACATGGCGCAGCGCGCGCTTTACCCCGATCCGGCGATGCCCGACCAGGCCTGGCTCTTCGTGATTACCACGTCGGGTTGCGTGCTGCAGGGGGACCGGCTCGCGCTCGAGGTCGCGCTCGGACCGCAGGCGCGCGCGCACGTCACGTCGCAGTCGGCCACCAAGATCCACGCGATGGAAGCGAACTTCGCGCTGCAAACGCAGCACGTCACGCTCGCCGACGGCGCCTACCTCGAGTTCCTGCCCGAGCCGCTGATCCCGCACCGGCAGGCGCGCTTCCTGAGCGACACGCAGATTTCCCTGGCGCCGACGGCCACGCTGCTCTTCGCGGAGATCATCCAGCCGGGCCGCAAGCACCATCACCCGGACGAGTGCTTCGGTGCCACGCTGCTCTCGACCTCGATCCGCGCCGTGCGTCCCGACGGGCCGACGCTGTTCACCGAGAAGCTCTTGATCGAGCCGGCGCGGCGTCCGGTGCGGCAGAGCGGCGTGATGGATTCGTTCGACGTGATGGGCAACGCGATTCTCCTCACGCCCGAGGGAAACGCCGATCGCGTGCACGCACGGGTCGCGGCGGAAGTCGATCTGGTGGAGGGCGTGGCGTCCGGCGCGTGCCGGCTGCCCAACGGCGCCGGCCTGATCTTCAAGACGCTGGGCCGCGAGACTGCGCAGGTCAAGGCCAAGGTGCGCGAGTTCTGGGGGATCGCGCGCGAAGAGGTGACCGGCACCGGCATTCCCCCGCCCTTTTTCTGGCGCTGAGGGAGACGGCAATGGCAGGACTGCTGGCATGGTGGGAACGCCGGTGCGCATCCTCGAAGTTCATGCGCTTCGTCGACGTCAACCTGCGCGGCATCGGGCAGGTCATGTTCCAGGACAATCCTCTGAGCGGGCTGCTCTTCTTCGTCGCCATCGGCTGGGGGTCGTATGCCGCCGGCGTGCCTCAGGTGGCGGTCGGCGGCCTCGTCGCAGTCCTTGCGGCGACGCTCATGGCGCAATGGCTGCGCGTCGAGAAAGCCGCCCTCAATGCCGGCCTCTACGGCTTCAACGCCTATCTGGTCGGTCTCGCGCTGCCGACCTTCATGGCCGCCTCGCCGGCGCTGTGGGTCTACGTCGTGTTCGGCGGTGCCGTGTCGGTTGTGGTCATGCTCGCCATCACCAACGTGTTCAAGACCTGGGGGGTGGCCGCGCTCACTGCCCCGTTCGTGCTGGTGACATGGCTACTGTTGCTGGCCACCAATGCGTTCTCCGGGCTGCAAGGGAATGCACTGCCCCCCAGCGGCGTGATCGTTCCCATTGATCCCGTCGCGGCGAATCCCTTGCACTTCGGTGAGTTCGTGTCCGGAGTTCTCACGAGCATTTCACAGGTGTTCCTGAAGGGCTCCGCTGTGGCCGCACTGTTGCTGCTCGCGGGGCTCGCCGTGAACTCGCGTGCCGCCGCAGTGTTCGCGCTCGTGGGCGCCGTGGTGGCAGTGATCACCGCGCATCTCCTCGGCGCCGAGAGCCAGCTCGTCACCGCCGGCCTGCTGGGATTCAATCCGGTGCTGACGGCGATCGCGCTCGGCGCAGTGTTCTACCGCCCCAGCGTGCGCGTCGTGGTCTACACGCTGCTGGCGACGGTGCTGTCGGTCATCGTGCAGGGAACGATGATTGCCGCACTCACCCCGTTCGGCATTCCCACGCTGACCGCCGCGTTCGTCCTGGTCACCTGGCTCTTCCTGCTGCCGGCCCAGAAGCTCGATTAGGTGGCCGATGCGAGCGACGCGATGACGTTCACCTCGATCCTGCTGTTCGGCTTCCTGCTGGGGATGCGACACGCGCTGGAAGCCGATCATCTCGCTGCGGTCGCCACGCTCGCGACGCGCGGCCGCTCGGTCGCCCAGACCATGGGGCTGGGCATGGCGTGGGGTATCGGCCATACGCTGACGCTGATGCTCTTCGGCGGCGTGGTGCTTGTGCTCGGGCTCGTCGTCCCGGTGCGGGCGGCACAGGCGCTCGAGCTGGCGGTCGGCGTGATGCTGGTACTGCTCGGCATCGACGTGCTCTACCGGCTATGGCGCGAGCGCATCCATTTTCACCGGCATCGCCATTCGGACGGTGTCTCCCATTTCCACGCCCATTCGCACCGGGACGAAAGCGCGCCGCACGATCCGGAACACCACCGGCATCGGCATCTGCGAAGCTTCCCGGCTCGCGCCATGCTCGTCGGCATGGTGCACGGCATGGCCGGTTCTGCGGCGCTGATCCTGCTGAGCCTGGAGGCAATGGGGTCCGTATCCTGGGGCCTCGCCTACATCATGATCTTCGGCGCCGGATCGATTCTCGGAATGGCTTTGCTCTCGGCCGCGATCGCAGTGCCGCTGCGGCTGACGGCGCGTCACCTGACCCGGATGTTCGATGGCCTCTCCGCGGCGGTCGGCCTGGCGACCGTGCTGCTCGGGTGTTACATGGTGTACCGGATCGGATTCGGCGACGGGTTGATCGGGTAGAGGGTCGCTCCGTTTCGCCTTCGTTCAATATGCGATCCCATTCAGCTCGGCCCAGCCGGTCCACATGATCTGGATGCCGATGCAGAGCAGGATGAACGCCATCAGGCGCATCATGACGAGACTGCCGATCGGCCCGAGCCGATCGAGCACCGCAGCCGAGTTGCTGAAGATCAGGTAGAGCACCAGCGAAACCAGGGCCGCTCCGGTTGCCGCCACGACCGCGCCTGCCAGGAACTGCACGGGCGTCGGCGGTATCTGGGCACCGAGAGCGATGGACGCGGCGATGGTGCCCGGACCGGTGGTGAGCGGAAACGTGATGGGAAAGAAGCTCCGCCTGACGATCTCGGCATCGGACAGCGCCACGGCTTTCTCGGCAGCGACGGCGTGTACGTCGTCGTCCTCCGAGTGGTGCAGCAGGCGCCAGGCCGTGGCGGCCACCAGCAGGCCGCCGCCGATGCGTACGACCGGCAACGAAACGCCGAAGAACGCCAGCACGTAGCTGCCGATCAGCATCGAGATCACCACCACGAACCAGCTGTTGATCGCAACCTGGCGCGCGAGTCGCTTGCCGATGCTGCGATCGCCGCCGACCGTCGCGATGAACACCGGCGCCGTGCTGAGCGGGTTGATGATCGGCAGCAACGCCACCGGCACCAGGATCAGCGATTTCAGTAGGGGTACGACCGTCAAATCCACTGGACCTCCGCATGCGCATCGCCGGCGCGGCGCGCGAGTCTATCCGGAACCGGGGATCGGCCGCATCGGCATGCTGCGGCGATCCCCGGAATCCCGGCGGCGGGCAGGCGATGGTCGACTACGAGAAGAAGTCCACTTTCCCGCTTTCCAGGTCGTACATCGCGCCCACGATGGTGATCGTGCCCTTCGCCTTGAGGTCGTTCAGCACGGGACTGCCTTTGCGGATGTTGTCCATCGTGAGCGCCACGTTCCTGCGGGCAACCGCGTCCACGAAGGCGGCGTTCTTGGCGGAGCGGTCGCCCTGGTAGGAAGTCGCGCTCACCGCCGGCCGGATCTTGGCGAGCAGACCCGTGAGGTTGCCGAGCTTCACGTCGGCGATCGCGCCCGCGATCGCGCCGCACGCCGTGTGTCCCATCACCAGCACGACCTTGGCGCCGGCCGCCGCGCACGCGAACTCCATGCTTCCCAGGATGTCGTCGTTGGCGATGTTCCCGGCCACGCGCGCGTTGAACACATCGCCGATGCCGAGATCCATGATCGTCTCCGCCGGCGCGCGCGAGTCGATGCAGCTCAGGATCACCGCCGCGGGATACTGGCCCTTGGCGCTCGCCCGCTGCTGCGCGAGAACGTCCTGGGTCGTTCCCTTGCCGCTGCGGAATCGCTCGTTTCCACGTTTCATCTCCGCGATGATTTCGTCGGGCGTCAGCTTGTCCCGCTGTGCTTTGGTGAGCGCGGCGGCGTAGACCAGCTGAGCGGAGGCGCCTGTGCCCAGGAGCCCCGCAGTGGTCGCGATCCCCGCGGTTTTCAGAAAGCGTCGGCGATTCGTTGGGGTGCAGCAATTCGCGATGGTCGGAATGAATTTCATGGTCGGGTACTCCTGGTGAATGGTTGAGCGCCGTTCCCGCGCACGCGGGAATCCAGACTGCGCCGATCCAAAGGGATGCTGGATCCTCGCGTGCGCGGGGATGACCTGATTGGAAGTTCTAGAACCCTTTGCGCAGATTGATCCAGACTTCGGTCGAGCTGTAGTTGAAGTTGACCGAGTTGCTCTGGTCGCGGATCCAGAGAACCTCGGGCCGCAGCGACCAGGTGGGCGCGAACTCCCAGACCAGGCCGCCGCCGATCTCGTAGAGATTGTCCTTGCGGCGCAAGATGGCGGTCTCGTCGAGGCTATCGGGATGGAAATGGATCCGGTCGGTGTTGAACGCGTCGCGCTCGTACCAGCCGAAGATGAAGCCGTCCAGGCGATTGGTAATCGCGTAGTCGAAGTTGACCGTTGCGCCGTATATCGCGGAGTTGCCGTCGGGCCGGCTCGTCGCGTAGTTGTACCCGCCGTGCCCGGTGAGCGTGAAGGTCGCGCGCCCGTCCAGGAGCGAATGGACCCAGCCGATGCTCGCATCGACGGTGGAGCGGCTTCGCTCGCGCAGCCGGCCGTTCGGATAGCTGCGCCGCCAGACCTGCGCGCCGAAGGTGAGCTGGTTGTCGGGATCGAGGCGGTAGCGGTAGTTCGAGAAGATGCCGTAGTCGTTACGGAAGGTGCTCTCGCCGCGATAGCTGTTTCTGCCCCGGAAGCCGATCGCGAGGTTGCTCTCGCCGAACGCGCGGCTCCATGCCGTGCGCCAGCGCCAGTCCGAGTCGTTCCGGACATCGCTGTCGTAATACCTGAACCGATAGTCCAGGCTGGCGTCGAGCGCGTTGCCGCCATCGAGCGCGTAATTGAGCGCACCCCCGATACGCGCGTTGTAGAACGTATCCTCGCGCTCGCCGCTCGTCGTGGCTGGGGTATCGTTGACGCGATAGCGTCCGATTCCGATCTCGGCGTAACCGAAGCCCGTCAGGCGCTTCCCCTCGTCCAGGAACTGCCGCGCCGCCTGGTCGTAGGTCTCGACCTGCGTGAGCAGATCCGGTGGGAGGTCGCCGAACTGCAGCACCGTCTCGAACTCGATTTTCGCTTCGGCGTAGCGCCCGAGCGCGAAGTACGCGCGGCCGAGGGCCAGACGCGCTGCCACCGAGTCCGGCCGGGTCGCGAGGCTGCGCTCGAAGAGCGCAAGTGCCTGCCCGGCGCGCTTCGTCCCCAGCGCGGCGCGTCCGAGCAGATAGTCGAAGTCGGCATCGCCCTTGCGCGCGCTCTCGACCGGGGCCAGCAGGTCGTAGGCTTCCTGGTATTTACCCGCACCGACCAGCGCCTCGGCCCGCGCGAGGTCGGACTCGGCAGCCCGCACCGGGCTGCTCCAGGCCACTATGGCGGCGGCCAGTGCGACGAGCAACGGGTTCAACCATGGAACGGGTCGGTCGCGTCGGAGTCGACGTGCGGCATTCGACCGGCTCATATGCGACCTCCCATCGCGAAGCGGCGCAGTGCGCGCCACGTTCGAGTTACCTCGAGGTTCTATTTCTTTAAGGCATGCACTTCCAATTCATTATACGCATGCGAAACTGCTATCCCGGCGAATCGCGCGAACGCCGCGCCCCTGCAAGTCAATCCGTGAAACGACGTTTCGCCCGCGATGGTCGTGGTGGGACCTTCGATCGCGTTGCGCTTGCAAGCGTGAGGGACACGGAGTAATTTTCCCCGGCACTCCCACGCCGGCTGAGGCACCGACGGGCATGTCATCCGGAGCGGGCACGGCGAAACAAATATGAAACTAGAAACATATTCGTCATAAAGGGATGCCATGAGCACGCCATCGACACAGAAGCTGACGCTCTTCGCGCTCACCGCCATGGTGGTCGGGGGCATGGTGGGCTCGGGGATCTTCTCCCTGCCCCGAACATTCGCCATCGCGACCGGACCGTTCGGCGCGATCATCGCGTGGTGCATCGCGGCGGGCGGGATGTACACGCTGGCACGGGTTTTCCAGTTTCTTGCGGAGCGCAAGCCCGATCTCGATGCCGGCGTCTATGCCTACGCCAAGGCGGGTTTCGGCGACTACCCCGGCTTCCTCGCCGCATTCGGCTACTGGATCGGCAGCTGCATCGGTAACGTCTCGTACTGGGTCCTGATCAAGGCGACGCTCGGCGCGTTCTTCCCGGTCTTCGGCGACGGCAACACCATCGCGGCGATCCTCGTCGCCTCGATCGGCATCTGGCTCTTCCACTTCATGATCCTGCGCGGGGTCCAGCAGGCCGCCTTCATCAACCAGGTGGTCACGATCGCGAAGATCGTCCCGATCCTGCTCTTCATCGTGATCCTGATCTTCGCGTTCAAGTACGACCTCTTCAGCGCCAACTTCTTCGGCGGCAAGGGCTACGAGGGCGTGAGCCTGTTCGAGCAGGTCCGCGCGACGATGCTGGTCACGGTGTTCGTCTTCCTCGGGATCGAGGGCGCGAGCGTGTACTCGCGCTACGCGCAGAAGCGCTCGCACGTCGGCACGGCGACGATCCTCGGGTTCCTCGGGGTGACCTGTCTCCTGGTGCTGGTGACCCTGTTGCCTTACGCGGTCCTGCAGCGCGCCGACATTGCCGGCATGCGGCAGCCGTCGATGGCGGCGGTTCTCGAGGCGGTGGTCGGGCCGTGGGGCGCGATCTTCATCAGCGTCGGCCTGCTCGTCTCGGTGCTGGGGGCCTACCTCGCCTGGTCGCTGATCTGCGCCGAGGTGCTCTTCACGGCCGGGAAGGCTGGGGATATGCCGAAGGTGTTCGGCACCGAGAACAAGAACAAGGTGCCGGCGGCGGCACTGTGGCTCACGAACATCGTCGTCCAGCTCTTCGTCATCAGCACCTACTGGTCGCAGGATGCCTTCACGCTGATGCTCAGCATGACCAGCGTGATGACGCTGATCCCCTTCTTCCTGGTCGCGCTGTTCGGCTATCTGCTCGTCAAGCGCCGTCAGACCTACGAGGACCGGCCCGAAGAGCGCACGACCGACTTCGTCTTCGCCGGCCTCGCGGTGCTCTACACGGCGTTCCTGCTCTACGCCGCCGGCTTCAAGTTCTTCGTGCTCTCGGGCCTGCTCTACGGTCCGGGCACGATCCTCTACTTCTGGACCCGGCGCGAGCAGGGGAAGAAGGTGTTCACGCCGATCGAGTGGGTCATTTTCATCGTCGCGGCCGTCCTGTGCGTCATAGGCATCGTTGCGCTTGCGACCGGTCGAATCACTATCTAGGCAACGGAGCTCCCCATGGCAGAAGCAAAATCCAAGTCAACCGCGACCTACGGCGTTCACTCCGAGGTCGGTCAGCTGCGTAAGGTGATGGTGTGCGCGCCGGGACGCGCCCACCAGCGCCTTACCCCTTCCAACTGCGATGCGCTGCTTTTCGACGACGTCATGTGGGTCGAGAACGCGAAACGCGACCACTTCGACTTCATGCAGAAGATGCGCGACCGCGGCGTGGACGTCGTGGAGATGCACAACCTGCTCGCCGAGACCGTCGCGATCCCCGAGGCAAAGAAATGGATCATCGACAACCAGGTCATTCCCGATCAGGTCGGCCTCGGCCTCGTCGACGAGATCAAGAGCTACCTGAACGGCCTCTCTGCGCGCGATCTCGCCGAGACGCTGATCGGCGGCCTCTCGACCGAAGAGTTTCCCGAGACCCACGGCGGCGAGATGCTCCAGATGGTGAAGGAAGCCGCCGGGGTCACCGAGTACCTGCTGCCGCCGCTTCCCAACACGCTCTACACCCGCGACACCACGTGCTGGATCTACGGCGGCGTCACGCTCAACGCGCTCTACTGGCCCGCCCGCCACGAGGAGACCATCCTCACGACGTCGATCTACAAGTTCCACCCCGACTTCGCCGGCAAGGTGAAGGTCTGGTGGGGCGATCCGACCCACGACCACGGGCTCGCGACGATCGAGGGCGGGGATGTGATGCCGATCGGCAAAGGCAACGTGCTGATCGGGATGAGCGAGCGCACCTCGCGCCAGGCGATCAGCCAGGTCGCAGCGGCGCTCTTCAAGGAGAAGGCGGCGGACCGGGTGATTGTCGCGGCGATGCCGAAGCTCCGCGCGGCGATGCACCTCGACACGATCTTCACCTTCGCCGACCGCGACTGCGTGCTGATGTATCCGGACATCGTCAACAACATCCACGCGTATTCGTACTACCCCGCGAGCAAGCCGGGCGGGGTCGAGCTGCGCAAGGACAAGGGCTCGTTCCTCGACACGGTGCGCGACTCGCTCGGGCTGAAGAAGCTGCGCGTCGTCGAGACCGGCGGCACGGCGTACATGCGCGAGCGAACCCAGTGGGACAGCGGCGCGAACCTCGTGTGCGCATCGCCCGGCGTCGTGTACGCGTACGACCGCAACACGTACACCAACACCCTTTTGCGCAAGCAGGGCATCGAGGTGATCACGATCGTCGGCTCCGAGCTGGGCCGCGGGCGGGGCGGCGGGCACTGCATGACCTGCCCGATCATCCGCGAAGCCGTCGATTTCTAACACTTGGCGGGCCGGCACCGCGCCATCGGCAAGCGAACCCGCAACGCCTGGGGAGAGTGCGCTTGTCGATGGCGCGTTTGCTGGTGCCGGGCATAATCGGGCATGACCACGTCTGACCAACCGCAGCCGCTCGGTCTTGTCGAAGCGATCATCCCGGTCGCCAGTCTCATCGTGCTTGTGGCGCTGTCCTACTATCTGTTCGGCGACGCCGGCGCCTCCGGGCCGAATCAGGTGGCCCTTACCATCGCTGCAATGATCGCGGCGTTCATCGCCTGGCGGCGCGGCCACTCGCTCGACGTGCTGCGCGAAGCGGCCGTGGCGAGCGTCGGCACGGGCGTCGGCGCGATCTTCATCCTGCTGGCCGTCGGCGCGCTGATCGGCACGTGGGCGCTGAGCGGCACGCTCGTGGCGATGGTCTACTATGGGCTGGAGCTGCTCAACCCGAATTATTTCTACGTCACCACGGTCCTCATCTGCGCCGTGGTCGCCGCCAGCATCGGCAGCTCCTGGACGGTCGTCGGCACCATCGGGATCGGCATGATGGGCATCGCGGCGAACATGGATCTCGACCCCGCGATCACGGCGGCCGCAATCATCTCGGGGGCCTACTTTGGCGACACCACCTCGCCGCTCTCGGACTCGGCGAACCTGGCTGCCGCGGCGGGCGGCGTCAATCTCTACGAACACGTCCGCGAGACGGCGCTGACTTCGGCGCTCGCGCTGGCGATCGCCCTCGTGGTGTTCTGGATGCTCGGGCGCCCCGGCGATTTCGAGGCGGGCGACAAGGCCGCGGCGATCCAGAGCGCTTTCCACCCCACCCTGCTGCTGTTTCTCCCGCTCGTGGTCGTCGTGGGGCTCGCGGTGCTCAGGTTTCCGCCGTTCACGGCGATCTTCGTCGGCGCGCTGGCGGCCGGCGTGCTCGTCGCGTTCACGGCACCCGAGCGCGTGATCGCGTTCGCCGATTCGGGCGACGGCATCCCGCGCTGGCTGTTGCTCCTCAAGGGCGTCTGGCTTGCGCTTGCGAGCGGCTACGTGTCGACGACCGGCCACCCGGCCATCGATCAGCTGGTGAGCCGCGGGGGCATGGCGAGCATGCTGAACACGATCTGGTTGATCATCACCGCGCTTGCGTACGGCGGCGTCGTCGAGAAGGCGGGCGTGCTGGACCGGCTGATCACGCCGATCATCGAGGCCGCGAAGTCCGCCGGCACCCTGGTCGCCTCGCTGGTCGCGGCCGTATTGGGGACCAACATCGTCACCGCCGACCAGTACATCGCGATCGTCCTGCCAGGGCGGATGTTCAAGAGCGCGTTCGCCAAGCGCGGGTTCGCCCCGGTGGTGCTGTCGCGCGCGGTCGGCGCTTCGGCAACGCCGACATCGGCGCTGATTCCCTGGAACAGCTGCGGCGCCTATATGGCCGCAACCCTGGGCGTCGCCACGTTCAGTTACCTGCCGTACGCAGTGTTCAACTTCGCGAGCCCGCTGTTGGCCATCGCGGCCGCGTATCTCGGCGTGCGGATGCTGCGCGGGCCGGCGGCGCCAGCCCGCGTGGACGAGCAACGATCGGGGGCGTCGTGAGCACGGACGCGATTGGCACAACCGGTCAGGTCGAGCAAGTGATTGGTGTATCTTACGCACGCTGTAAAGACGGGCAGTCCCGCTGCGAGACTGCTCTGCAGATGAGATTCGAATTCCTGATCTGGAGCAAGCGCATGCCTCCCACCTCCGCCACCCGGCGAACGATGCTCTCGCCCATACTCGTCGCGCTCGCATCCGCCGCGCTGCTTGCGGCCTGCAATCGCACCGTGGAGCCGCCGCCGCCGGAGATCCGACCGGTGCGCTCCATGACCGTGGACAAGCGCGGCGAAGGGCAAACGATATCGCTGACCGGGAACGTCCAGGCGCAGACCGAGGTGAACCTCGCATTCCGCATCGACGGGCGGCTGGTCGAGCGCCTCGTCAACGTCGGCGACGCGGTGAAGCCGGGGCAGATCGTCGCGCGACTCGATCCGGAGAACGAGGAGAGTGCCCTACAAGCGGTGCAAGCGCAGCTCGTGGGCGCGCAGGCAAGGCTGGTCGAGGCGCGCAACCAGTACGCGCGCTTCAAGGGCCTGGTCGCGGAGAATGCGATCTCCCGGTCGGCCTTCGACCAGTCCGAGGCCAACTTCCGCAGTGCGGAGTCCCAGGTCGAGTCGGCGCAGGCGCAGGTCGCTCTTTCGCAGAACCGCCTGAGCTACACGCGGCTCGTCTCCGATGTCGCCGGCACCGTCACGGCACAAGGGGCCGAGCCCGGCGAGATCATCGGCGCGGGTCGCATGATCGTGCAGGTCGCCAAGCAAGGCGGACGCGACGCGGTCTTCGATGTGCCCGCCCAGGTGAAGGACAGCACGCCGGCAAACGTCGAGGTCACCGTCGCACTGACGTCGGATCCGAACGTCTCGGCGGTTGGACGCGTGCGCGAAGTGTCGCCGCGCGCCGATCCCGTGACCGGCACGTTCCGGGTCAGGGTCGGGCTGACGAATCCACCCGCGGCATTGCGTCTGGGCAGTACCGTGACCGGTCGCGTGCACCTCGCGGCCGGCCCGAGCATCCGGATCCCCGCCTCCGCGCTCGTGCGCTCGGATCGTCAGGCCTCCGTCTGGATCGTCGAACCGAAAACCCAGACGGTTGCGCCGCGCGTCGTCGAGGTGGGAAGCTATGATCCCGGGCTTGTCGTGATCACCGCAGGACTCCAGCCCGGCGACGTCATCGTGACGGCGGGCGTTCAGGCGCTGCGGCCCGGCCAGAAGGTCCGCCTGCTCGAGGCCGCGAAGTGATCGGACCGAATCTGTCCGAATGGGCGATCGGCCGGCGATCGCTCGTCGTCTACTTCATGATCGCCGCGGTGATCGCGGGGTCGCTCTCGTTCGTGCGTCTCGGCCGCGGGGAGGATCCGGCCTTCACGTTCCGCACGATGATCGTGTTCGCGGCATGGCCCGGCGCCAGCCTGGACGACACGTTGCTCCAGGTCACCGAGCGGATCGAGCGGAAACTTCAGGAAACCCGGCACCTGGACCGGATTCGCAGCTTCACCACGCCCGGCGTCACGACGATGTTCGTCGATCTCGAGCAGTCGACGCCGGCCGCGGCGGTTCCGGACATCTGGTACCAGGTCCGCAAGAACATCGGCGACATCCGCGGCACGCTGCCCGCCGGCGTCGTCGGCCCCGGTTTCAACGACGATTTCGGCGACACCTACGGGATCATCTACGGATTCACCGCCGACGGCTTCACGCACCGCGAGCTGCGCGACTACGTCGAGGGGGTGCGGTCGAGGCTCCTCGCCGTGCCCGACGTCTCGAAGATCGAGATTCTCGGCGCGCAGGACGAGCGGATCTTTCTCGAGTTCTCGACCGCGCGGCTGGCCGGCCTCGGCCTCACCTTCCCGGCCCTGGTCGCTGCGCTGCAGGCGCAGAACGTCGTCCGGCCTACGGGCGTGATGCAGACCGGCCAGGAGCGGATCTTCCTCCGTGTCTCCGGCGCCTTCGAATCCGAGGACGACCTGAAGGACGTCAACTTCGTGGTCGGGGGCCGCATCATCCCGCTGCGCGACATCGCCACCGTGCGGCGCGGATTCGCCGATCCTCCGCAGCCGCTGTTCCACGCCAACGGCCGCCCTGCGATCGGGCTCGCGATCGCGATGCGCGAAGGCGGCGACATCCTCACGCTCGGGCGCAACATCAAGAAGGAGATGGCCGAGATCAAGGCGAGCACGCCGATCGGCATCGAGCCGGTCCTGATCGCCGACCAGGCGGTCACGGTCGACGTCGCCATCAACGATTTCATGACCTCGCTCTGGCAGGCGATCCTCATCATTCTCGCCGCGAGCTTCGTGAGCCTTGGCGTGCGGCCGGGCGCCGTCGTGGCCCTGGCGATTCCCCTGACGCTCGCCATCGTGTTCGCGGTCATGGAGATCGCCGGGATCGACCTGCACCGCATCTCGCTCGGCGCGCTGATCATCGCCCTGACGCTGCTCGTGGACGACGCGATGACGACAGTGGACGCGGTGCTCCGGCGCCTGGCAGCCGGGGACACGAAGGAGGAATCGGCCACCTTTGCATATCGAACGCTCGCGGCGCCAATGCTCGCCGGAACGCTGATCACGATCGCGGGCTTCGTGCCGATCGGATTCGCACAGAGCTCGGCGGGGGAGTACACGTTCTCGATCTTCGCGGTCGTCGCGATCGCGCTGGTCACCTCGTGGCTGGTGGCGGTGATCTTTGCGCCGGTGATCGGCATGTCCATCCTCAAGCCGCCCAAGGATTCGGGGGGCGAAGAGAAGCCCGGACGTTTCCTGCTCGCATACCGGGGCTTCCTCTCCGGCGCAATGCGCGCGAAGTGGGTGACCATCGCGCTGACTGTCGCAATGTTCGTCGTCGCCGTGTACGCGATCCGGTTCGTGCCACAGCAGTTCTTCCCCGCCTCGGACCGGCCCGAACTCGTCGTCGACCTCACGCTGCGCCAGAACGCGTCGATCCGCGCCACCGAGGAGCTGGCGAGGCAGCTCGAGGCCAGGCTCGCCAAGGACGAGGACATCGATCATTGGAGCACCTACATCGGCCGCGGCGCGATCCGGTTCTATCTGCCGCTCAACGTGCAGCTGCAAAACGAGTTCTTCGGGCAGGTCGTCATCGTCGCCAAGGACCTCGCCGCGCGCGAGCGGCTGCACGCGCGGCTCGAGAAAATGCTCGCGGAGGACTTTCCCGGCGTGGTTGCGCGCGTCGCGCCGCTCGAGCTCGGCCCGCCGGTCGGCTGGCCGCTCCAGTACCGGGTCAGCGGCCCCGACAAGGACGAGGTTGCGCGGATTGCGCAGGAGGTCGCGAAAATCGTCGCGTCGAGCGCCGTTGCGCGGCACGTGAACTTCGACTGGATGGAGCCCGCGCGACAGCTCCGCGTCAAGGTCGACCAGGAGCAGGCACGTCGACTCGGCGTCAGCTCGGCGACGCTGGCCGCGGCCCTGAATGCGTCGATCTCCGGCTCGACCGTCACGCAGGTGCGAGACGACATCTATCTCGTCAACGTCATCGCGCGGGCCACCGATGATGAGCGTGCGCAGGTCGCCACGCTCCGCTCGCTGCAGATCCCGCTCGCCGGCGGACGCACCGTCCCGTTGAGCCAGTTCGCAACCTTCGCCTACGAGCAGGAGTACCCGATCGTCTGGCGCCGCGACCGCGTGCCGACGCTCACGGTTCGCGCGGATGTCGTGCCCGGGGGTCTTCCCGACGTGGTGGTGGCCGAGGTCGAGCCACGCATCGCCGAGCTGAATGCCAAGCTGCCGAAGGCCTATCACATCGCGCTCGGCGGCATCGCAGAGGAGAGCGCGACCTCGCGCGCATCGGTGTTCGCGGTCATTCCGCTGATGCTGCTCCTCATGGTGACCGTCCTCATGTTCCAGCTGCAGAGCTTCCGGACCGTGGGGATCATCCTCGCCGTCCTGCCGCTGGCGATGATCGGGGTCGTGCTCGCGCTGCTCGCATTCAACCAGCCGCTCGGTTTCGTGGCCATCCTCGGTATCCTCGCGCTGCTCGGCATGGTCGCGAAGAACGCGGTGATCCTCATCGTGCAGATCGAGACGGATCGCGCGGAAGGCAAGGGTATCTGGGACGCGGTGATCGCTGCGGCGAGCTCGCGGCTCAGGCCCCTGATCCTCACGGCCTTCTCGACCGTGCTGGGACTGATCCCCATCGCTCCGACGGTGTTCTGGGGGCCGATGGCCTTCGCGATCATGGGTGGCTTGATGGTCGCCACGCTGTTGACGCTGGTGTTCCTGCCCACGCTCTACGTGACCGTGTTCGGCGGCAAGCCCGGCGAGTCCGGACCATCTGACCGGGCCGCGTCGACTCCGGCGGCACAGCATTGATTTTCGAAAGGACCCGACGATGATACGCAAAGCACCGGCGCTCACCGCAGCAATGGTTCTCGCGGCACTTGCCGCGGTGGCGAGTACCGCACAG
>JBAVOG010000594.1:0-24765 GCA_049691875.1 Burkholderiales bacterium
GCCCAAGGGCGGATCGACGTCGTCATCGTGGGAGCGGACCGCGTTGCCGCAAACGGCGACGTGGCCAACAAGATCGGCACCTACTCGCTCGCGGTGCTGGCGGCCCGCCACGGTATTCCGTTCTATGTCGCAGCGCCGCTGTCGACCGTCGACCGCACGATTGCGGACGGGTCCGGAATCCCCATCGAAGAGCGGGATCCGGCCGAAGTGATGGGTTTTCGCAGCGAGCGATGGGCTCCCGAGGGCGTCACGGTCCTCAATCCGGCCTTTGACGTGACCCCTGCAGCACTCGTGACGGCGCTGATTACGGAACGCGGTGTCGTGCGCGCGCCCACGCGCGCCACCCTCGACGCGCTATTCGACTAGCCCTTCCTGCAGAGGGACAGTTCGTGCGGCAGGGGTATGCTGATCGGCCTTCTGCGGCCGAGGTCTCAGCTCTTGACTGCCTCCGCATCGGGCGATCGTGGTGCCGGCGCCGGCCAGATCCGGGACATCAGCCAGGTGACCGCTAGGCCCATCACGCAGCCGAGGATCACTTCCACCACTTTTTGCACTCCGTGCTCGATGCCGGTCAGCTCGGAGTGGTGCTCCAGCCCGGCAGCGATCACGATGGCGGCGGTGATCGGCGCTTGCCGCCACATGGCCGGAACGCGCACCACATAGGACGAAACCAGGACCGTCACCGCCAGTCCGAGCGGAAGCTGCCACTCGCCCTCTCTGCCGACCACCACGAAGAGCAAGCCGACGGCGCAGCCGAGCAATGAATTGATGATGCGCCCCCGAAAGGTGCGAATCGCGTTCTTCAGCTGGGGATCGCTCGCCGCGATCATCGAGGCGATCGCCCAGATCGGGTCGGTGTCGGCGGCCAGTCGCAGCAGCAGCCACAGCGCCGTCGTGCCGAGGAATACGTTCACCGCAAAGCGAACTCCGAGCAGATCGTCTTGCAGAAAGCGCTCGAGAATATTCATGACGCCGCTCGATTTCTGATCAATGCACAAAGCGCCGCAGCCACGGCGAACCGCGGCTCATTCATGCGCCTGGGGAGGATTGCCTTTGAGCCGGTAGACCATCCCCGTCTTGGTCGTTCCGAGTGCGAGCCAGTCGTGGCCGGTCTGCTGGAGCGTGATGAAGAACTGCTTGATCCGCTCGACGGCCTTCTTGCGCAGCTCATCCCTGCGCTTGAACTTGCACTGGAATGCGAACTCGCCGCACAGTGGCCGTTGCTTGCCGCGCTCGCGCCAGAGCGCAAGGTTGCACTTGGCCGTGACGCCTTTGCCGAAGTCCAGCGTTCCGAGGTCCTGGAGAATCTCCTCGACGAAAGTGTGATTCACGTACTCGACCTTTTCGGTCGCCGACTTCTTGAGACGGGCAAGGCACGGGAAAATCTCCCCGAGCTTGGGGAGTGACGCGTGGTCGAGATCGGGCACCTGGCTCAGGTTGAGCTCGACGTTGTGCGAAAAGAGCAGGCGATATCCGCCGAGCTGGTCTTTCAGTGGCAATGCTTCCGCCTTGAACTTGATCCGGTAGGTGCCGGCGATGTTCGGACGCACATCGAGCTCGGCGGCTGTCTGCATGTCCGGATGCCGGAACTTGAAGACCATCTCGGGATCACTCACGGGAAAGCCGTTCTCGTAAGCAATGCGCCGGCGCAGGATGAATGCGTGGTTGTAGAGTCGGAAATCCTCCGTATCCAGGAAGAGCACTTCCCTTATCTCCGGCTTGAGGACCACCTCTTTGGTCGAATAGTCGATGCCGAACTGCTTGGCTGCACGTCCGACGAGCTTCCCGTACTCCTGAAAGACCTTCGCCGAGGTGAAGCGGTCGGGCTTGAGAATCAGCTTGCATTCCAGATACTGGACTTCGTCGAGCGGCCGCTGGTCCCGGTACTTCCCCGGTTTCAGGTCGAGGACTCGCCCGGGCCGCCCTGCGGCGCCTGCCCCCTTCCCCGTCGGCTTTTTCGTGCGCTTCTTTGCCTGCTTGCTTGCCATACCTTCCCCCTGAACGGCGTACGGATCCGGATGCTGATCCAAGCCGAACCGGCGCGCAAGTCAGGCCTGAATATCGACGGGTGTTCCGGGCGCAACGCGGTCGAACAGGTCGGCTATTTCCGAATTGCGCATACGAACACAGCCGATGGATCCGGGCTTGCCCATTTCGTACGCGTCCGGGCTCCCGTGGATATAGATGTACCGACGCATCGTGTCGACAGACCCCAACCGGTTGAAGCCGGGCTCGCATCCGGACAGCCAGAGAATGCGCGTGAGGATCCAGTCGCGATCGGGAAAGCGCTCGCCGAGCGCAGGGGTATAGATCTCGCCGGTGCGCCGGCGGCCGACGAAGACCGTGTTCACCGGCGCACCGGCGCCGATCTTCGCGCGAACGATGTGCCTGCCGCGCGGGGTACAGAAGCTTCCCCACTGCTCGCCGGGACCCTTCTGCGACGTCGAGACGGCATATTCGCGCACGAGCTTGCCGGACGCATCGCTCAGCGTCAGGGTCTGCGCCGGGATGGAGATCCTAATCGTCGCCATCGCGCAATCCGCGCTCACCCTGGCGACGCATCGCAAAGAAACTCGAAATGAGGTTGCCGCCCTCCTCGGCAAGCACGCCCTCGGTCACTTCTGCGTGGTGATTGATGCGCCGATCGGCGAACAGATCGATGACGCTTCCGCAGGCGCCGGTCTTGGGATCCCGGGCCCCGAACACGAGCCGTGCGATGCGGGCATGCATGATCGCCCCGGCACACATCACGCAGGGCTCGATCGTCACGTACAGCGTGCACCCGGTGAGCCGATAATTGCCGATCGCGTGCCCCGCGTCGCGCAGAGCGACGATTTCGGCGTGGGCCGCCGGGTCGTCTTCCGCGATGGGTCGATTGGCGCCGCGTCCAATGATCTCGCCATCGCGCACGACCACTGCGCCGACAGGCACCTCACCTTCGAGCGCTGCGCCTTCCGCCAGGGCAAGCGCCATCCTCATGAACGTTTCGTCCTGGTCCGACACGGTGCTCTGCCTCACTCCTGCGCGGTTCTCTCCATTCACGTCACTGCCCCATGCGCCCCGCCGGACGATCCGCGATAATCCCGGTCTGCTTGATTATCCATCAAGCATGGACGCGTTGCGCAAATTGAACCGTTTGCCGGCGAGTCGGCCGTGCGACCGCTCATCGAACGATCCGATACACACCTGGAGGATCCACGTGGATAGGCTGAATTTCGAAACCCTTCCCGAACGCGTCGAAGACGTCGATGCGCTCGAGGAACTGCTGTCACGCCCGAGTCAGGCGCTCGTCGACGATATGGCCCGGCTCGAGGGTGACATCATCGTGCTGGGTGTAGGAGGCAAGGTTGGCCCCACCCTGGCGCGGCTTGCCAAGCGCGCTGCCCCGAAAAAGCGCGTGATCGGGGTTGCGCGCTTCAGTGACCGCGAGGTGAAGCGCCGGCTTGAGGTTGCGGGTGTCGAGACGTTGTCCTGCGATCTCCTCGAACGCGATCAGGTGCAGAAATTGCCCGACGTGTCGAACGTGGTGTACATGGCCGGCAAGAAGTTCGGCACGGAAGTCGACCAATCGTTCGCCTGGGCGATGAATACCAAAGTCCCGGCGCTCGTGGCCGAGCGCTATCGCGCCTCGCGCATCGTCGTCTTCTCGACCTTGTGCGTCTATCCGTTCGGTCCGGTGGTCAGCGGAGGCTGGGACGAGAGCACCGAGCCGCAGCCGATCGGCGACTATGCCAACTCCTGCGTCGGGCGCGAGCGCATGTTTCGCTATCACAGCCATCAATTCGGTACCCCAGGGCGGCTGATGCGACTCAATTACGCTATCGACATGCGGTATGGCGTTCTGCACGACATTGCGCGCTGGGTGATGAATCGCCAGCCCGTGCCGCTCGCGAGCGGCCATGCAAGCGTCATCTGGCAGGGCGACGCGAGCGCGCAAATGCTGCGGTCGCTGCTTCATTGCACGACCCCGACGAGCCCGCTCAACATCGGGGGGCCCGAGCTGGCGAGCGTGCGCATGCTGGCGCAGGAGTTCGGCAAGCGCTTTGGCATTACCCCGGTCTTTGACGGCGTCGAAGCGCAGGACGGTTGGGTCAACAACACGCTCGCCGCGCAACGGCTCTTCGGCTATCCCATGGTGCCGCTCGGGACGCTGATCGAGTGGACCGCCGACTGGGTCAAGCGCGGCATGCCCGTCCACGAGAAGCCGACGCGCTTCGAAGTGCGCGACGGGCGGTTCTGAAGGTGATGGCATGAGCGACGCTAGCGGCTTGATGGCCTTCTGGGCGCGGATCGATGCGGCATATCTCGATCGATTCCGCCAGTGGCACAACAGCGAGCACATGCCGGAGCGCGTGTCGATTCCGGGATTTCTCGCCGGCCGGCGCTACCTGGGCCACGGAACGAACGACTTTTTCCTGATGATGTACGAGACGCGCGATCCCGCGGTCCTCGCCAGTGCCGACTATCTCGCGCGGCTCAATTCGCCGACGGTGTGGACACGCGAGACCCTGCCGCACTTTCGGGAGCCGGTGCGCAACATCTACCGGCGGATCGCCACGCGCGGCACCAGCGATCTATTCGGCGCGCCGTGCCTGGTCTCGGTTCGGTTCAACGCCGACGCCCTTGACGGGCAGCTCGTCGAGGGGCTCGCCGCGTTGCCGGGCGCAGCACGAACGCGCCTGTACGAGATCGACGGCGATATCTCGGGGATCCAGACTTCGGAGCGAAAGATCTACGGTGGCGGCCCGGGCGCCCAGCGCTATCTGTTGCTGGTCGAGTGCGCAGTCGGCGCCGGCAGCGAAGGCGCACCGTTGCGCGAACTCCTCGCGACCGCTTCCTGGCGCGACGTCTTTACCGACACTTTCACGGTCGACTACGTGTTGAGCCGGCAGGCCGGAGAATAAGGTCGGGTTCAGTCGGGGACCTGGATCCCGCGGTACAGCCAGTCGATTTCCCACGGATCGTCCCACGAGCGCTTTGCGAGCAGTTCGTTGCGCAATGCCCGCGCGCCTCCGCTGGCGTGAATATACGCGCCGAAGAAGCGTGACGACAGGACGACGCGCGCCGTGCGATTCATCCGCTGCGCCTGATACGCGAGGAATGCCCGGTGGTAGTCGTCGCCATGACGCGCCACCTCCGCAGCAAGAACGACTGCGTCCTCGATCGCCATACAGGCCCCTTGCGCAAGATACTGCAGAGTCGGATGCGCAGCGTCGCCGAGCAGCGTGACATTGCCGTCCGTCCAGTTGGTGACCGGATCGCGGTCATGAAGCACCCAGTTCCGCTCCCGCGACACGTGGCGCAGCATGTCGCGGACGCGCGGCGCACACTTCTCGAACGCCTCTTCCAGCTCCTCCGGGCCGCCTGCGCCGGCCGTGCCGCGCTTGAACCGTCCGCTCTCGATCGTGGCGACGTTGTTCACGACCTTGCCGCCACGCAACCGGTACTGGACGAGGTGCAGATCGTGGCCGCCGTAGATCACCATCGAGTCCAGGTAACTGCGATCTATCACTTCCTCCGTGGGTACCACGCCTCGATACACGTAGTGCCCGGCGAGGCGTGGTGCGCCATCGGCGACCACGGCGGCACGAGTGGGTGACCACAGGCCGTCGGCACCGATGAGTGCGGCACCGATATATTCGGATCCGTCCTCGCACGTGACGCGAACCCGCCCGCTTTCCTGCGCGAAGCGAACGAGCCCCTTGGACGCCTCGAGGACGACATCATTGCGGCTCTGGCAGGCAGCAAGGAATGCACCGTGGAGGTCGCGGCGGTGCACGACGAAATACGGGTGCTTGAACCGGGCGAGGAACGCCGCGCCCAGTGAAATGCGCGAGAGTTCCTCACCGCTCATGGCGTCAGCCAGCACCAGCGCATCCGGATACACGACATTCGGCGCCATCGCCTCGAACACGCCGAGCCGCTCGAGGATCGGGTAGATGTTGGGCCCCATCTGGATGCCGTAGCCGATCTCGCCGAACTCGGCCGCCTTCTCCAGAACGCGCACCCGGCGTCCGCGGCGTGCGAGCGCGATCGCTGCAGCCAAGCCGCCGATGCCGCCACCGGCGATCAAGACTTCGAGATGCTGGGAATTCGACATGATGTCAATAGCTCAGTGCATCGCCCCGGGCGTCGATTCCCTGGGACGTGTCCGCACAGATCGATATTTTTCGATCCTACTACGTGTGATCTCTCGGGGCGCACGGACGCCACCGAAATTCGACTCGCACGCGCGCCGTTCACCGTCCGCGATTCCGGCAATTCGCGAATAGGCTTATTCTCGCGGGGTCATGTCTCTGCCCCGACTCTCCGAGCTTTTCACGCGCCTGCTGTCCGCGGAAGAGCGCGGGCCCACCGCCTGGACCGTCGAGGCGTTCGGGTGGCTGATCCTCGTGGAAGGGACCATCCTGGTCTTCTGGCCCGGGTTCGTCGCGACCGTCCTGCACCTGCCTGCACTGACGGATCAGGCTGCCAACTACTTCCGGCTCGCGGGCGTGCTCGTCAGCGGGCTCGGAATGCTGTACGTCGTGAGCGGACGGCTGAACGCCACGGGGTTCCTGTTCGCGTCCCTTCTCGATCGGCCGCTCGTTCCGCCCGTCATGGCGGTCCTGTGGTACTTGGGCATCGTGCCCGGGCCACTCGCCCTTGCCTTTTCGATCCAGGACTTCGCGAGCTTCCTGTGGACGCTCTTCACCTGGCGCAACGAGCTGCGCCGTCCCTGAGAGACGGACGCAGCCGCAACGCCGAGCTCACGCCAGGTCGAATCGATCCAGGTTCATCACCTTGTCCCACGCCGACACGAAGTCCTGCACGAACTTCTCCCGCGCGTCAGCGCTTGCATAGACTTCGGCCAGGGCCCGGAGCTGGGAATTGGAACCGAAGACCAGATCGGCGATGGTGCCGGTCCACTTGGGCTTGCCCGTCTTCCGATCGCTCCCCTCCAGCACGCCTTCGGATTTGGCGGACTTCTGCCATTTCGTGTTCATGTCGAGGAGATTGACGAAGAAATCGTTGGTCAAGGCTTCGGGCTGCGTGGTGAAAACACCGTGCTTGGAGTGGCCGACATTCGCATTCAGCGCGCGCATGCCGCCGATCAGGACCGTCATCTCGGGAGCGGTCAGCGTCAGCAACTGCGCCTTGTCCAGCAGCAGCTCAGCCTCCGATCCCTCGCATCCCTTGCGGACGTAGTTGCGGAAGCCGTCCGCGATCGGCTCCAGTACAGCGAACGCGTCCACATCGGTCTGGTCCTGCGACGCGTCCGTGCGCCCCGGCGAGAACGGAACCTTCACCTCGACGCCGGCCTTCCTTGCTGCTGCTTCGACGGCTGCGCAGCCGCCCAGAACGATCAGGTCCGCGAGCGAGACTTTCTTGCCGCCGGCAGCCGACTTGTTGAACTCACGCTGGATGCCCTCCAGGGACTCCAGCACCTTCGCCAGTTCGGCCGGCTGGTTGACTTCCCAGTTCTTCTGCGGCGCGAGGCGGATGCGCGCGCCGTTCGCACCGCCGCGCTTGTCGGAACCACGGAAGGTGGACGCCGATGCCCAGGCGGTCGAAACCAGTTGCGATACCGACAGCCCTGACGCCAGGACCTTGGACTTGAGGGACGCAACGTCCTTTGCATCGATCAACTTGTGTTCGACCGCGGGGATCGGGTCCTGCCAGATCAGCTCTTCTTTCGGCACTTCCGGTCCCAGGTAGCGGGCGCGCGGGCCCATGTCGCGGTGCGTCAGCTTGAACCAGGCTCGCGCGAAGGCCTCGGCAAAGGCCTGCGGGTCGTCGAGGAACCTGCGCGAGATATTGCCGAATTCCGGATCGAAGCGCAGCGTCAGGTCGGTGGTCAGCATGGTCGGCTTGTGCTTCTTCTTCGGATCGTGCGCGTCGGGAATGATCTCCGGCGCGTTCTTGGCCACCCATTGCTTGTTGCCGGCGGGCGACTTGGTCAGCTCCCATTCGTAATTGAACAGGTTCTCGAGGAAGTTATTGCTCCACAGCGCCGGGGTCTTGGTCCAGGTCACTTCGAGGCCGCTGGAGATCGTGTCGGCGCCGTGCCCCGTGCCGTAGTCGCTCATCCAGCCCAGGCCCTGCGCTTCCACCGGCGCGCCTTCCGGGTCGGGCCCCTTGTGCGACTCCGGGGCGGCGCCATGGCACTTGCCGAAGGTATGGCCGCCGGCGATGAGGGCGACGGTCTCTTCGTCGTTCATCGCCATGCGGCCGAAGGTGGCACGGATGTCCTTGGCGGCGGCCATGTAATCGCCGCTCGCGTTTGGGCCTTCCGGGTTGACGTAAATAAGGCCCATGTGGGTGGCGCCGAACGGCGGCTGCAGATCGCGGTCGCCGCTGAAGCGCATGTCGGCGCCCAGCCAGGCGATCTCGTCACCCCAGTTCACGTCGTCGTCCGGCTCCCAGACGTCCGTACGGCCGCCACCGAAGCCGTAGGTCCTGAAGCCCATCGACTCCAGCGCGACGTTGCCGGCGAGAATGATGAGGTCGCCCCAGGAGAGGGCCTTGCCGTACTTCTGCTTGATCGGCCACAGCAGGCGGCGCGACTTGTCGATGTTGACGTTGTCGGGCCAGCTGTTGAGCGGGGCGAAGCGCTGCTGGCCGCGGCCCGCGCCGCCGCGGCCGTCATCGATGCGGTAGGTTCCGGCGGCGTGCCAGGCCATGCGGATGAATTGCGGCCCGTAGTGGCCGAAGTCCGCCGGCCACCACTCCTGCGAATCGGTCATCAGCTTGACCAGATCCTTCTTCAGCACCTTGTAATCCAGGTTCTTGAATTCCTTCGCGTAGTCGAATTCCTTCCCCATCGGGTCGGACTTCGAGGAATGCTGGTGCAGCAGTTCGAGCCGCAGCCGGTTCGGCCACCAGTCGCGGTTCGTCCTGCCGAGGCCAGCGACGTGGTTGAACGGGCACTTTGCTTCGGTTGACATGGTTCGCTCCTTGTCGTTTGGATGGTGGCGATTAGACGGGAAGTCTCGGGCTGGATTCACAACACGGCGAACGACGTCCGCCACTCGCCAGGCGGGAAGCTCGACGCGCACGGGCGTCGGATTTCGGATCACTCACAAACGAGCGGTTCATCGCGACCTCCTCGTTGCGCTTCCTACCGCCACGCGTGAAATTCTAAGCTGGTGTGCGAGAGTGATCCAACGAATAATATTTGGCATCCTCATCGAAGATTACGATAACGGTGCCGTTCCGCCGCGACGGTCTCGACATCGCTCACCCAATCCGCACGGAGCGCTGGATTGAAGGAGTTGGAAGTAAGCGCGCGTCGATCTTGCCCTGCTCGCGCTCGCCTACGAAATGGGGAGCACAGCGGGTGGAACAGTTCTCTGACGACGCCCTGTGGAGCGTCGGGCGATAGAACGATCCCGATCATTCCCACTCGATGGTGGCCGGCGGCTTGCTCGAGATGTCGTAGACGACGCGGTTGATGCCGCGCACTTCGTTGATGATCCGAGTCGATACGCGTGCAAGCAAATCGGCGGGCAATGCTGCCCACTGCGCCGTCATGAAGTCCGTGGTCTGGACTGCCCGGAGCGCCACCACGTACTCGTACGTGCGACCGTCGCCCATCACCCCAACGGATTTCACCGGAAGGAACACCGCAAACGCCTGCGCAGTCTGGTCGTACCAGCCAGAGCGACGCAGCTCGTCGATGAAAATCGCATCCGCTTCGCGGAGTATGTCGGCGTACTCACGCTTCACTTCGCCGAGGATGCGCACCCCGAGGCCCGGACCCGGAAACGGATGCCGGAAGACCATCTCGCGCGGTAGCCCGAGTGCCAGCCCGAGCTCGCGCACTTCGTCCTTGAAGAGCTCGCGGAGCGGCTCGAGCAGCTTGAGATGGAGCGTCTCGGGCAAACCGCCGACGTTGTGATGCGACTTGATGGTGTGCGCCTTTTTCGTCTTCGCCCCGGCGGACTCGATCACGTCGGGGTAGATCGTGCCCTGCGCCAGCCATTTCGCAGCGCTGCCGCGCGCCTTGAGCCGCTCCGCCTCTTCCTGGAACACGTGCACGAATTCGCGTCCGATGATCCGGCGCTTCTGCTCTGGGTCGGCCACCCCGGCGAGCGCGCTCATGAACCGTTCGGCCGCATCCACCATGTCGACTCGCACACCGAGATGGCGACCGAAAGTCTCCATCACCTGACGCGCTTCGTCCTTTCGCAGCAGCCCGGTGTCGACGAAGATGCAGGTCAGCTGGTCGCCGATCGCGCGGTGGATGAGGGCCGCGGCGACCGAGGAATCGACCCCGCCCGATAGCCCGAGTATGACGTCGTCCCGACCGACATCGGCGCGAATGCGCTCGACGGCCTCGGCGACGTAGTCCGGCATGTTCCAGTCGCCTTCGCAGCCGCAGATCTCGGTGACGAATCGCGCCAGGATCGCCTTGCCCTGGCGGGTGTGGGTGACCTCCGGGTGGAACTGCACCCCGTAGAACCGGCGTTTCTCGTCTGCCATCCCTGCGATCGGCGTGGTGGCGTTGCTCGCGATCACCTTGAAGGCCGGCGGCAGCGCGGTCACCTTGTCGCCGTGGCTCATCCAGACGTCCAGCAGCCCGTGCCCGGCATCGTTCGAGCGATCCTGGATATCGCGCAGGAGCGCCGAGTGCCCTTGCGCGCGGAGCTCCGCGTACCCGAATTCCCGCACGCGCGAATTCTCCACGGCCCCGCCCAGCTGGGCTGCCATCGTCTGCATGCCGTAGCAGATGCCCAGCACCGGAACGCCGCACTCGAACACCGCTTGCGGGGCGCGCGGTGTCGCATCCTCCGTGACCGAGGACGGGCCACCGGAAAGAATGATTCCGCGCGGCGCGAATTCGCGAACGAATTCGGCGCTGACGTCGAAGGGATGAATCTCGCAGTAGACGTGGCATTCGCGCACGCGCCGCGCGATCAGCTGCGTGTACTGCGCGCCGAAATCGAGGATCAGGATCCTCTCGCGCACCTGTCACTCGACCCGGTAATTCGGCGCTTCCTTGACGATCTGCACATCGTGCACGTGCGACTCGCGGACCCCTGCCGTGGTGATTTCGACGAACTGGGCACGCTCGCGCATCTCGTCGATGGTGTTGCACCCCGTGTAACCCATGCTGGCACGGATGCCGCCGAGCAGCTGATCGATCACCGCCTTGACCGGACCCTTGTACGGAACGCGCCCTTCGATCCCCTCGGGAACGAGCTTGTCCGCATTCGCGGAGGGATCCTGGAAATAGCGGTCCGCCGCGCCCTGCTGCATCGCACCCAGGGAACCCATGCCACGATAAGACTTGTATGAGCGCCCCTGATACAGCTCGATTTCGCCGGGTGCTTCCTCGGTCCCTGCGAACAGGCTGCCGAGCATCACGCAATGTGCCCCGGCTGCGAGCGCCTTCGCGATGTCGCCCGAATAGCGGATGCCCCCGTCGGCAATCATGGGGATGTCCGTCCCCTTGAGCCCATCGACGACGTTGTGGATAGCCGTGATCTGCGGCACTCCCACCCCGGCAACGATCCGCGTGGTGCAGATCGAGCCTGGCCCGATGCCGACCTTGACCGCATCCGCACCGTACTCGGCGAGTGCGCGAGCCGCATCTGCGGTGGCGATATTGCCTCCGATGACGTCCACCTTCGGGAAATTCCGCTTGACCCACTTCACGCGGTCGAGCACGCCCTGCGCGTGCCCGTGGGCGGTGTCCACGACGAGCACGTCGACTCCCGCCTCGACCAGCGCAGCTGCCCGCTCGTCCGTTCCCTCGCCCACGCCTATGGCTGCCCCGACACGCAAGTTGCCCTGTGCATCCTTGGAAGCGTTGGGATATTCGCTCGACTTCAGGATGTCCTTGACGGTGATGAGCCCACGCAGCTCGAACGCACCGTTGACGACGAGTACGCGCTCCAGACGGTGCTTGTGCAGAAGCTCCGTCGCCTCTTCCAGGGTCGCGCTCTCGCGTACTGTGATCAGGCGGTCCTTGGGCGTCATGATGTTGCGCGCCGGCTGATCGAGCTTCGTCTCGAAACGGAGATCGCGGTTGGTGACGATCCCGACGACCTTCCCGCTCTCGATGACCGGCAGGCCGGAAAACTTGTGCTGCTCCGTCAGCGCCTTGACCTCGCGCACCGTCATGTCGGGGGGGATGGTGATCGGATCCCGCACGACGCCCGACTCGTAGCGCTTGACCTTGCGCACTTCGGCGGCCTGTGCCTTCGGTGGCATGTTCTTGTGAATGATCGCGATTCCGCCTTCCTGCGCGAGCGCGATCGCAAGCGGCGCTTCGGACACCGTATCCATGGCCGCGGATACGAGCGGAATGTTGATCCGGATATGGCGCGTCAGCTGGGTCGCCAGGACCGCGTCCCGGGGCAGGATGGTCGAGAGGGCAGGTACGAGGAGTACGTCGTCGAACGTCAGGGCTTTGGGGATCGCGCGCATGGGCATGGGTGCGGTCACAAAGACGCATTATACGTCCGGGAAAATGCCCGGTAAATCATCGTCTTCTGGCCTTCCCTCGATTGACTGGACCGGGTAAAGCCGATATGTTCCCCGAACCCCTGTCCACGAGGACAATGTCATGATTCCAGTCCCGTTTCGCATGGTGCTCCTGGCGCTGCTGTTCCTCCTGGCTGCACCGGCCCAGGCGCAGCTCTACAAGTGGGTCGATGCCAATGGCCGGGTCCAGTACTCGGATCGCAAGCCAACGGATGCCAAGCAGCAGCCCCAGCAAGTGAAGAACACCGTGAGCTCCGTTGGAAGCCAGCCGACGGTGGCGGGCGGAAAGAGCGCCGCCGACCTCGACAAGGATTTCCAGAAGCGCCGCCAGGAGCAGACCGAGACGCAGCAGAAGCAACAGCAGGCGGCCGCCGAACAGAAACAGAATTCGGAAGCTTGCGACGCGGCACGGCGGAATCTTGCGGCCCTGAATTCCGGCCAGCGGATCGCGCGCTTCAACCAGCAGGGCGAGAAGTCCTACCTCGACGACGCCGACCGAGTCCGCGAAACCGAGCGCGCGCAGCAGCAGGTCCAGAACAGCTGCAAGTAGTCTGTCCGGACAAGCCTATCCGGCCCGTCAGCGTTTTCCGCGCCGTACTGCCCGCGTGCGTCGTGCCTCCTTGGGGTCCGCGCTGAGCGGCCGATAAATCTCGACCCGATCTCCGTCGCGCAGCACGTGCGCGAGCTGCACCAGTTTGCCGTGCACGCCGACGCGCTGGCGCGCGAGGTCTATTTCGGCGAACGCCTGCAGAACACCGCTCCTGCGAATGGCCTCCGCAACCGTCGTGCCCCGCTCCACGCTCAGCGCGTAGCGCCCCTGGCGTCGGAATCCCGCATAGACGACCTCTACATGGAGCAATTCAACGCTCATTTCGACTCGCTCGGCTGTCGCCGCAATCGACGCTGCTAGAATCGCGAAAGTCTATCCGGGCCACACGAAATGAGCATCGTCGAGAACCGCAAGGCCTTCCACGACTACTTCATCGAAGAGCGCTACGAGGCGGGGGTGGCGCTCGAGGGCTGGGAAGTGAAGGCGATCCGCGCCGCCCGCGCGCAGCTGAAGGAAGCCTATGTCGTGATCCGCAACCGGGAACTCTACCTGATCGGGGCGCACATCAGCCCGCTCGGCAGCGCGTCCACGCATGTGCAGCCCGATCCGGTGCGAACGCGGAAGCTGCTCCTGCATGCCGAGCAGATCAACCGGTTGATCGGTAAAGTCGAGCAGGCGGGCTACACCCTCGTGCCGCTCAATCTGCACTACGCGAAAGGACGGATCAAGCTGGAGATCGGCCTCGCCCGCGGCAAGAAGCAGTACGACAAGCGCGCCACCGAAAAGGAGCGCGAATGGAATCGGGAGAAGCAGCGCCTGCTGCGGACCGGCTGATCGCCTTACGCCGGCTTGCCGAGCGCGAGCCAGGTCGCGACGACCGTGTCCGGATTGAGCGACATGCTCTCGATCCCCTCCGCGACCAGCCAGCGCGCCAGGTCGGGATGGTCCGACGGCCCCTGACCGCAGATCCCTACGTACTTGCCGGCCTTCCGGCAGGCGCGAATCGCCATGCGCAGCATCGCCTCGACCGCCGGATCGCGCTCGTCGAACGCGCCAGCCACCAGCTCGGAGTCGCGGTCGAGCCCGAGCGTCAGCTGCGTCAAGTCGTTCGATCCGATGGAGAAACCGTCGAAGTGCTCGAGAAATGCGTCGGCCAGGATCACGTTGGAAGGGAGCTCGCACATCATCACGACCTTCAGCCCGTTCTCGCCGCGGCGTAAGCCGCGCTCGGCGAGGAGCTCCATGACCTGCCGGGCCTCCGTGACGGTCCGCACGAACGGCACCATGAGCTCCACGTTGACGAGTCCCATGTCGTTGCGGACGCGCTTCATGGCCTCGCACTCCATGACGAAGCATTCCCGGAACGATTCGGCGATGTACCGGGACGCGCCGCGGAAGCCGAGCATCGGGTTCTCCTCCTCCGGCTCGTAGGTCGCGCCGCCGATCAGCTTGCGGTATTCGTTCGACTTGAAGTCGGACAGGCGGACGATGACCGGCTTGGGCCAGAATGCCGCGGCAATGGTCGCCACGCCCTCCGTCAGCTTGGCAACATAGAATTCGCGGGGATTCGCATAGCCGCGCGCGGCGGTTTCGACCTGCACTTTCAACGCATCCGGGAGATCCGGGTAGTCGAGCACGGCCTGCGGATGGACTCCGATCATGTTGTTGATCACGAACTCGAGCCGGGCCAGCCCGACGCCGGCGTTCGGCAGTGCCTGAAAGTCGAAGGCCAGATTCGGATTCCCGATGTTCATGGTGATCTTCACGGGGAGCTCGGGAAGCTCCGTGTAGGTGGTCGTCAACACCTCGTATTCGAGCGCGCCCGCATAGACATTTCCGGTATCGCCCTCGGCGCACGATACCGTCACCTGCTGCCCGTTCGGCAGGGCGCGCGTCGCGTCGCCGCAGCCCACCACCGCGGGAATACCGAGCTCTCGGGCGATGATGGCCGCGTGGCAGGTCCGTCCGCCGCGATTGGTGACGATCGCTGCCGCTTTCTTCATCACCGGTTCCCAGTTGGGATCGGTCATGTCGGTGACCAGAACGTCGCCCGCGGCGACGCGGTCCATTTCCGAGGCGTCTTTGACAATCCGTACCGGACCGACGCCGATCTTCTGGCCGATCGCACGACCCGTGGCAAGCACGGTCTTCGTTCGCTGCTTCAGCCGGTAGCGCGACTGCTGGTCGGCGCTCTTGCGCGACTTCACCGTTTCGGGGCGCGCCTGGAGGATGTAGATCTTCCCGTCCTCGCCGTCCTTCCCCCACTCGATGTCCATCGGCCGACCGTAGTGACGCTCGATCGCCACCGCCGTGCGCGCGAGCTCGATCACGTCCGCATCGCTGATGCAGAAACGGTCGCGATCCGCGCTCGCGACGTCGATCGTCTCGGTCGAATGGCCTGATCGGGAATTCTCCGCGTAGACCATCTTGCTGGCCTTGGATCCGATCTGGCGTCGGATGATCGGGAACTTGTCCGCATCCAGCATGGGCTTGTGGACATAGAACTCGTCCGGATTCACCGCACCCTGCACCACGGTCTCACCGAGCCCGTAGGACGCGGTGATGAAGACGACGTCCAGAAAGCCGGATTCAGTATCCAGCGTGAACATGACGCCGCTGGCCGCCAGGTCGCTGCGCACCATGCGCTGCACACCGGCAGACAGCGCAACCGCGCCATGGTCATAGCCCTGGTGAACGCGATAAGAGATCGCCCGATCGTTGTAGAGGGATGCGAACACCTGCTTGATCGCGTGCAGCACGGCGTCCAGCCCTCGCACGTTCAGAAACGTCTCTTGCTGCCCCGCGAACGATGCGTCCGGGAGGTCCTCGGCGGTGGCGGACGAACGCACGGCCACGGCAGTCTCGCCGTCCGCCATCATGGTCCGGTAGGCCGACGCGATCGCCTCTTCCAATGCGCGCGGCAGCGGCGCTTCGACAATCCACTGACGGATCTCCGTGCCGCACTTCGCGAGCTCCGTCACGTCATCCGGATCGAGCGACGCGAGCCGGCGACTGATGCGCTCGGTGAGCCCCGCACCGTCCAGAAATTCGCGAAAGGCGCTCGCGGTCGTGGCGAAGCCCCCCGGGACCCGGATTCCCACGCGGTCGAGCTGGCTGATCATTTCGCCGAGTGAGGCATTCTTCCCCCCCACCCGCTCGACGTCCCCCATCCGCAGATCCTGCAGGGGAATCACGTGCTGTTCGCGAGCCATCCTCTCTCCCTGACCTTATTGGTTGCCGAGTCGCGGCGAAGCAGCTATTTTAGCGGCAACGCCCTTCCCGACCGGGGCGATTCGAAACTCCCTTCCCACGTCCCGCAGCGAGCTCCTTTGTCGCAATCCAGACGTACCATTTTCTTCATTTCCGACGGGACGGGCATAACGGCGGAGATGCTCGGCCACAGCCTGCTCACCCAGTTCGAGGCGATCGAGGTCTCGCAGGTCGTGATTCCTTTCGTCGACAGCGCCGCCAAGGCCGACGAGTGCGTGGCCCGCATCAACGCCGCGCACGCGAGCGGGGGAAACCGTCCGGTGGTTTTTACCACTTTGGTAAACGACCAGGTACGCGACACGGTGCGCAAGGCGGACGCACTGGTGCTCGATTTTTTCGATACCTTCCTTGGTCCTCTCGAGGCGGAGTTCAAGGCGGGTTCCACGCACACGGCCGGCCGGTCGCACAGCGTCGCCGACAGCAGTGGATATCAGCACCGGATCGAGGCGATCAATTTCACGCTCGCGCACGACGACGGCCTCGGTAACGCCGAACTGGGACTGGCCGACGTCGTTCTCCTCGGAGTTTCACGCAGCGGCAAGACGCCGACCTGTCTCTATCTCGCCCTGCAATTCGGGATCAAGGCGGCCAATTGCCCGCTCATTCCCGACGACTTCGAGCGCGGCAAGCTCCCCGATGTCGCCGAAGCGCACCTGTCCAAGCTCTATGGTCTTTCGATCACGCCGGAACGCCTCGCCCGGATACGCAATGAACGGCGCCCTGACAGCCACTATGCGAGCCTCGAAAACTGCCGCTACGAGGTCGACCAGGCCGAGCGGTTGATGCGTCGGCATGGGGTCAAGTGGGTCAATTCCACGACCCGCTCGATCGAGGAGATCGCGACCCAGATCCTCCAGGACGTCAAGCTGGAGCGCCGCGTCTACTGACGGAACGCTGTCGCACCTGCTCGAACAGGCAGACCGCCGCCGCCGCGGCGACGTTGAGGGACTCAGTCGGGCCCGGCATGGGGATGTGAAGCCGGTCGGTTGCGCGATCCGCGAGCGCAGCCGAAACGCCTGCGCCCTCGTTGCCGAAGATCCATGCGACCGGGCCGCGCAGGTCGCACTCGTGCAGCGAGCCCGCCCCGTGAACGTCGGCCGCGACCACCCTGCCCGCGCAGCGTTCGAGCAAGTCCTCGAGTGGGATGGCTTCGTGAATAGCAAGCGCGAAGTGCGCGCCCATTCCTGCCCGGAGCACGCGTGGGGACCACGCGAAGACGGTTCCCGGCGAAAGGAAAACGTCAGTGACCGCGGCGGCCGCCGCGCTGCGCAAGATGGATCCGAGATTGCCGGCATCCTGGACGCCGTCCACGAGGACGGCGTCACCGATCCTGTCGGGGAGCGGCGCCGACCCGGGGGTGGGCACGACCGCCATGATCCCCACCGGCGTGCTGACTTGCGCAACGGCGTCGAAGAGACGATCGGCTAAGATGACGCGTGTCCTCGCAGGAGTCTCGTCGAATAGCGCACGGGACTCCGGGCGAGCGTATCCGGATTCGCTGGCCACCAGCGCGTCGGCCGTGGTGCCACCTGATCGCCAGGCTTCGATCAGGTGCGGTCCGTCGAGAATCGCGCGCCCCTGCGCGCGGCGCTCGCGCGACGAGGTGGCGAGTCGCTGGAGCGATTTGTACCAGGCGTTGTCACGCGACTGGATCCGCTTCGCTGGCGTACGCTCACTCGGCAAGGGCGCAGTTCCGGAAGCCCGCAAAGACGTCGTCGCGCCCGGGAGTGAAGAAGTTCCGCCAGCTATTGCGAACGAGTCGCTGCGGCGTCGCGCAGCTTCCTCCCCGCAGGACCTTGCGCGATCCGAACCAGGGTCCGGAATGTTCCGCGTAGGGGTCGGGCACGAAACCCGGGTACGGCTCGAACGTGCTGGCTGTCCACCCCCACACATTGCCGAACATGCTTGGCGCGCGCGTGCCATCCTGCCGAGATCTCAGCCACCAGTACTCCTGGAACCACGCAACATGGCCGATCTCCCAGCGAACCGGATTGACGATCTCGAGCTTCGGCCCTGACAATTGGGCCCCGCAAAGGTTTCCGGTCAGCGCAGCGACCCGCGCCCGCGCAGCGACGAGGTGCTGTGAAACCTCCGCGGCCCGCAGATTGTCCGGTGGCGCGAACGGCCCGTGGGGAACAGTGGAGGCGGTGGCAGCGGTGGGATCGGCGGCGCGCATGATCGATCAGTTTAACCGACGACATCGGTCATGAGAATCGTCGTCGCCACACCCGCCGGCGCGCGGTCCCGCGCGGGACCCCTTACACGGCGCAACGCTACGCGTCCTTTCTGCGCAGCGCGGGACGCCATGTCCACGTCACTACCGAGCTGAATGACATGCGGTGCGATCTGCTGATCGACCTGCAAGAGCGTGGGATGGACGAGCTTTCCGCCCGCTTGCGCCGCAAGAATCGCTTGCGGCGTGCAACGACCGCGCCCGCTCACATGTTCACGTCGGCGGCAGAGCGCCGTGGAGTCCTGTCGGCCGTTCGCGAAGCTGTTCGAATGTCGCTCGTTGCATGAGGGAAATTAACCGGGCCGCCGCTGCGGCGCAGCCTGTGCACCGGTCGGAAGCACATCGCGAACCGGCTTGAAGGTGCGACGATAAATCTCGCAGGCGCCATGCGCGCGCAAGGCGGAGAGATGTGCGCGGGTTGGGTATCCCTTGTGGCGGTCGAGGCCGTACTGCGGGAATCGTTCGTGCAGTCTGAGCATCTCCGCATCGCGCTCGGTCTTGGCAAGAATCGACGCCGCTGAGATCGCAGCCACTTTTGCGTCACCACCGACGATTGCACGCGCTGGAATCTCCAAGTCAGGGCAATGCAGGCCGTCGACGAGAACCCGGTCGGGGACGATGGTCAGCGCGTGGATGGCGCGCCGCATCGCGAGCAGCGTCGCGACGAGGATGTTCAACCGGTCGATTTCTTCCACCGACGCACTGGCGACGGCCCAGGCCAGCGCGCGCTCCCGAATGAGACCGGCAAGGTCGACCCGGCGCCGCTCGCTCAAGCGCTTCGAATCATCCAGCCCGGCGATCCGCCTGTGTCGATCGAGCAGTACGGCTGCCGCATAGACCGGCCCTGCGATAGGCCCACGCCCTGCCTCGTCCACACCGCAAGCAAGGGCGCCGGAATCAAGCTGCCGCACGTGCGCCGCCCTCGGCGAGATACGGGAGCAGTGCCTGCGCGGCGGTCTCGGCGGCACCGCGGCGCAGCACGCCGTGCAGTTCGGCGAAACGCGCCTGCACCGCCGCGCGCACCGTTTCGTCGAGCAGCAGGTTGACGAGCGCCTGGGCGAGATTCTCGGGGGTCGCGGCATCCTGGACAAACTCGGGGACGACCAGCGTTCCCGCGAGGATGTTGGGCAGGCCCATTTCGTTCACGCGCACGAGCCGCCTGGCGATCGAATACGAGAGCGGCGCGACCCGGTAGGCGATCACCATGGGACGACCCACCAGCGCTGCCTCGAGCGTCACGGTCCCGCTCGTGGCAAGCGCGACGTCGCTCGCGGCCAGCGCCTCCTGGGCGTGCCCGAACAGGAGCGACATCGGCAAGTCGCGCGCCTGCTCGCGATAGAGTATTCCCTCGAAAAGTTCGCGCGTCTCGCGCGTGACGAGCGGGACCAGAAAGCGCGCTTCCGGAATCCGTTCGAGCACGAGGCGCGCAGCGTGAATGAAGGGGGGCGCCATCCGCTCGATCTCGCTCCGCCGGCTGCCTGGCAAAACCGCGATCACCGGTGCGGTTCGCGGCAGACGCAGATCTTCGCGTGCGCCTGCCTGGTCGACTTCCTCGGGAATCTCGTCCGCAAGCGGATGGCCGATGAATGTCGCCGGAATGCCGGCGGCGCGATAAATGGCTTCCTCGAACGGAAACAGCACCAGCATGTGATCGACTGCGGCGCGGATGGTGCGGATGCGTCCGGAGCGCCACGCCCAGACCGTGGGGCTGACCATGTGCGCGGTAGCGACCCCGGCGCGCTTGAGCTTGCGCTCTATGCCGAGATTGAAATCCGGCGAATCGATGCCCAGAAACAGGGTCGGACGCAATTCGAGCAGACGCGCCACGAGTTCCCGACGGATCGAAATCAGCTCCCGCAGGTGAGCCAGCACCTCCACGAGCCCGTGGACCGCCAGCTTTTCCTGCGGGTACCAGGGCTTGAGGCCCGCGGCGATCAGCCGTTGACCGCCGATGCCGACGAAGGATGCGTCGGGGATGTGGCTGCGAATTGCCGCGACGACTCCACTCCCGATCAGATCTCCGGACGCTTCGCCGGCAACCAGCGCGATGCAGGGGGCTCCGGGCATGTCCGTCAGCGCTTATCCGCGCGCCGCAATGCTCAGCGGACTATTCCGCGGGTCGCCGCAGCGAGAAACTCAGCGAGAATCCGCAGCGCCGGAAGCTCGGCGGCTTGCGTCGCGATGCTCGCTTGTGCATCCGCCAGGGTCAGGCCGCTCCGGTAGATGACCTTGTATGCGCGCGTGATCCCGTGGATCGTCTCCTCCGAATATCCACGTCGTCGCAGCCCCTCGGCATTGATTCCGAACGTCTTCGGCGGATTGCCCGCCGCAGTGACGTAGGGAGGCAGATCTTGGCGGAGCATCGTGCCCCCCCCTGTCATGCTGTGAGCGCCGATCCGTACGAACTGATGCACGCCCGTGAATCCACCGATCACCGCAAAATCCTGCACGATGACGTGTCCGGCCAACTGCGTGTTGTTGGCGAGGATAATGTCGTCGCCGATCTGGCAGTCGTGCGCGATGTGGCAGTAGGCCATGATCCAGTTGTCGCTGCCGATCCGTGTGACGCCCGCGTCCTGGAGTGTGCCGGTGCTAAACGTGCAATACTCGCGAATCGTGTTGCGGTCTCCGATCTCGAGACGCGTCGGCTCACCGGCGTACTTCTTGTCCTGTGGCGGACCGCCTATCACGGAGAAGGGCGAAATGCGGTTCTCGCGGCCGAGCCGGGTATGTCCGTCGATCACCGCATGTGGGCCGATCGAGGTGCCCTGCCCCACCTCGACGTGCTCGCCGATGATCGAGTAGGCGCCGACCTCCACGCTCGCGTCGAGGCGCGCACCCGGATGAACGATGGCGGTCGGATGGATCATGCGTCGCGCACGGTGCACATCAGTTTTGCCTCCGCAGCTAGCGTCTCCCCGACCCGAGCCTCGGTAGCAAACTTCCAGATCCCGCGCAGATGACGTTCGATCCGGGCATGCAGAATCAGCTGATCCCCGGGGCCGACCGGGCGCTTGAAGCGCGCCTCGTCGATGCCGACGAAATACACGACGTGATTTTCGCCCGGTGCCGCGCCCATGGTCTGAAACGCCAGGATCGCGGCGGCTTGCGCCATTGCCTCGACGATGATGACCCCGGGCATGATCGGGTGGTGCGGGAAGTGCCCGGGGAAGAACGGCTCATTGATGGTCACGTTCTTGAGTGCCACCAGCCGCTTCCCGGGTTCGCACTCGAGGACACGGTCCACGAGCAGGAACGGATAGCGGTGCGGGAGGTTCTCCAGGATCTGCTTGATGTCCATCGAATTCACTTTCCGTTCTCCAGGTCCGAGAGGCGCCGCTCCAGCAAGCGCAGTCGCTCCCCCATGCGCTCGAGGTTGCGCAACATCGCGACTGTTCGCCGCCACTCGCGCGCAGGAGTGGCAGGGATGACCGATACGTAAGTACCTGCTGCATCGATCGACTTCGTGACGACCGTTCCCCCGGCAATCATCACCCGGTCCGCAATCTGGAGGTGGCCGCCTATCATCGCAGCGCCGCCGATCATGCACTGACGACCGATGCGCGTGCTGCCGGCGATCCCCACGCAACCGGCGATCGCGGTATGCGCCCCGATGTGCACGTTGTGCCCGATTTGAATCTGATTGTCGAGTTTCACGCCGTCCTCGATGACTGTGTCGTCGAGCGCTCCCCGATCGATCGTCGTGCTCGCTCCGATATCGACGTCGGCCCCGATCCGGACACTCCCCATCTGGGGAATCTTGAGCCAGGCACCGGCGTCGGGCGCAAAACCGAAGCCGTCCGCCCCCACCACCACCCCGGAGTGCAGGATGGCGCGGTCGCCGATCACGCATCCCGCGTACACGGTGACACCGGCATGAAGCTGCGCCTCCCCGCCGATTTTCACCGCGCGACCGATCAGGCAGCCGGGCCCGATGCGGGTTCCCGCGCCAATTTCCGCCTCTTCCTCGATGACGCAGAGCGGGCCCACCGATACATCGGGGGCGAGCCGTGCCCCGGGCAGCAAAACCGCACTGGGATGCACACCCGGCGATGCCGCCGGCTCCTCGTAGTACAGATGTGCGACCTTGGCGAAGAACAGATAGGGATCTGCGCAGACGATTCGAGGCAGCGTCGTGATGTCGCGCGCATCCGCACCCAGGATCACTGCGGACGCGCGGGTCGCCGCAAGTTCTTCGCGATAACGGCCATGGGAAAAGAACGTGATGTCCCCGGACCGTGCCGTGCGCAGGCTGGCTAACCCGCTGATGACCGGGTCCGAATCGCCGACGACTTCGCCGCCGAAACGCCCGGCCAGCTCCGCGAGTCGATGCTCCCGCTGCGTCATGACCGCGCCCGGGGCACTGCGCGGCTGCTACTTGGCCGGCTTCGAGTCGTCAAGCGCCTTGATCACCTTGTCGGTGATGTCGATGCGCGGATTCGCGTACACGGCCTCCTGGAAGACGATGTCGTACTTCTCCTGTTCGGCGATCGCGCGGACCGCACGGTTCGCACGCTCGAGCACGCTCGCGAGCTCTTCGTTGCGCCGCTGGTTCAGGTCTTCCCGGAACTCCCGCTGCTTCCGCTGGAAATCGCGGGTCGCATCCGCAAATTCGCGCTCGCGCCGCTGGCGCTCGCTTTCCGACATCGTGACGGCGTTCCGCTCCAGTGTCTCCTGCTGCTGCTTGAGCTGCTCGGCGCCGCGCTGGAGCTCCTGATCGCGCTTGGAGAATTCCGCTTCGATCTTCTTCTGGGCGCGTACCGCAGGTGCAGCGTCACGCAGGATGCGGTCGAGGCTTACGTACCCGATCTTGTTGGTCGTCTGTGCGCCGCTCGCCGACGCAAAGGCCAGCAGCAAGACAAACATGAGAATCTTCGGCGTCTTCAACTTCATCTCCTAAACTCCGCAACCCGACGACTAGAAGGACTGGCCGAGCGCAAACTGGAACATCTGGACCTGGTCAGTAGGCTTATCGTTCAAGGGCACGCCGTAGGTCAGCGTGATCGGCCCGAACGGCGAATTCCAATTGAACAGCAACCCCGCAGAATAACGCAACTCCACGTCCGACAGCGATTGGCCGGGCAGTGTAGTCCAGACCTGGCCGACGTCGAAGAAGGGCCCGAGCCGAACCGACTTCTCCAGGCCCAGACCGGGTAGGGGGAAAAGGAGCTCGACGTTGCCCACGACCTTGCGCGTGCCGCCGGTCGGGCCGCTGATGTCCGTCGGGCCCAGCGTGCTCTGCTGGTAGCCGCGCACGGAGTAGACGCCGCCCGTGAAGAAATTCTTGTAGAACGGAACGGATCCATCTCCGTAGCCGTCCGCGTATCCCAGCTCCCCGTTCAGCCTGAGCGTAATATCGCTGGTGATCGGAAGATACCACTGGTGCTGGTAGCTCGCCTTCCAGTACTTGAGGTCTGCTCCGGGAAGCGCGACCTCCAGGAACAGGCGCTGGGTCTGGCCGCTCGTCGGCCACACGGCACTGTTGCGCTGGTCGCGGGCCCAGCTCGCCGTGCCGACGAGTGCCCAGGGGTCCGAGCCGTTCTCGGCGACAAACTGCTGGTAGCGGATCGGGCTGTCCGAATACAGCGTGATCTTCGTCCGTTCGGGAGTGAGACCGAAGTTGATCCGGTCCTTTTCCGTGACGGGGAAACCCATTCGCACGCCGGCGCCGTATGTTTCCGTCTTGTAGTTGCTCAGGCCGAGCTCCCCCGCGTTGAACGTTCGGTAGTAGGCGTCAAATCCCAGGCTTACGCCATTCACGGTCCAGTACGGCTCGGTCCAGGAAAACCCGAGATTGCGGTTTACCTTGCTGGTGTTCAGGGCAAGGGTGAGGTTCTGCCCGGTGCCGAACAGGTTGGCCTGGGTGATCGACCCCTGCAGGATGAGCCCGTCGCCGCTTGAGAAGCCGAGGCCGAGCAGGAGGTTGCCGGTGGGCTTTTCCTTCACCCGGTACGTGACGTCCACTTGATCTGTCGTCCCTGCGACCGGCTCGGTGCCGATCTCGACCTCATCGAAGAAGCCGAGGCGATCCAGCCGCGTTTTCGACTCCTGAAGCTTCTGGTTGTCGTAGAAAGCCCCTTCGAGCTGACGCAGCTCGCGTCGGATGACCACATCACGGGTACGCGTGTTACCGATGACGTTGATCCGGCGCACGTAGACGCGGCGGCCCGGATCGATGAGGATCGCAAACGCAACGGTCCGCTTCTCCTTGTCGACGTCCTGAACGGCGTTCGCGTTCGCG
>JBAVOG010000595.1:0-2315 GCA_049691875.1 Burkholderiales bacterium
GTCTCGGGCTGCGCCCGATCATCGTCGTTCGTGACGGCGCGGGCAGCATCCGGTCCCTCTACAACCGGTGCACGCATCGCGGCACCACGCTGTGCCGCCATGATCGCGGCTCGGCCAAGGCGTTCCAATGTCCGTATCACGGCTGGACCTACCTCAATACCGGCAAGCTTTCCGGCGTGCCGTGGCCCGACGGCTACGCGTGCGATTTCAAGGATGCGCAATTCAATCTCGCGCAGGTGCCGCGCGTCGAAAGCTATCGGGGTTTCATTTTCGGCACGCTGAACGCCGATGCGCCCCCGCTCGCCGATCATCTCGGCCCGGTCACCGAACCGATCGACCAATGGCTGGACCGGCATCCCGGCGGGCACGTGGCGTTCTCGGGCGCGAACCGCCTCAAGTACCAGGGCAACTGGAAGCTCGCCTACGATAATTCGTGCGACGGTTATCACGTCGTGTTCTCGCACCGGTCGCTGCTGGAAATGGAGAACCGGCTGCTGGACGCATCGAAGAAGGGCATGTCCTTCTATCGGTCGAAGCCAGACGATGCCCCGATGTACTGCCGGTACTTCGGCAACGGCCATCACTTCAAGGACAAGCGGCCGAACGTCCCGAAGCGCCCGGGCGCACTGTGGGAGATCGAGGGCAGCCACCCGGGCATGGAGTACTTCGCGGACCAGATCAGGCAGCGTCTCGGCGCAAAGGCCGACCGCGCGCTCGACCTCGCAGCGTCCGAGCCGGTCAACATCAACGTGTTCCCGAACCTGCTCATCCTCGGCAATCACGTTCAGGTCATCGAGCCGGTCGCGGTGAACGAAACGAATCTCGTCTGGTACGGCACTGCGGTCGTCGACGCAGCGGACGAGCTGGAAGGCGTCGTCGACGCGGTCAACGCGCTGCGCATGCGCACTATGGAGGCCTTCCCGAACTTCGGCGAAGTGGACGATGCGGCGAACTTCGAGGAGATCCAGCGCGGCCTCGCCGCCTGCGAGGACGAGTGGGTCTACATGCACCGGGGCCTGGGCATTCCGGGCCGGATCAAGGTTGACGCGAACGGCGTCATCACCGCGCCGGCAACCGATGAGGTGTTCATGCGCGAGTACATCAAGGAGTGGCGGCGGATCATGCAATCGCGTCCGGCGCTCCGCGTCCGGCGCGAGCCCTGAGCGCGGACGATGCAACCCGACCGTGATCCATCGCGCTCGTCGTGGTACATCGACGATGCGTACTATCGTGCTCTCGTGGAGGACTTCTCCGACTGGCAGCGCGACGACCGTGCGCTGGCGGACCCGGCACTGCGCGAGCGGTGTCGTGCGCTGCTCGAGCGCGAGGCGCGGCTGCTCGATCAGGGCCGGTTCGAGGACTGGCTCGCGATCTACGCGCCGGAATGCCTCTACTGGGTTCCCGGCGTGCCGGACGGCGGAGATCCGCGCCGCGAGGTGGCCTTGGCCTTCGATGATCGAAGGCAGCTGGAGAGCCGGATCTATCGTGTGCGCACCGGTTACGCGTGGTCGCAGGTCCCGGCGTCGCGCACGGTCCGGCTCGTCACCAACGTCGAGGTCTTCAGCACCGGAGCGCCCGCGGTCTGGATGGTGCGCTCGAATTTCCTCGTGAACGAATTTCGCGCTGGTCAGCGCGGACTCTGGGCGGGGTGGTGCGGCCATCGCCTTGCCGAGCGCGCGGGCCGGCTCGAAATCCTCGTCAAGCAGGTGAACCTGATCGACTGCGACCAGTCTCTGCACAACCCGAGCATTGTCTTCTAAAAGATATCTCGAAATTGCGGCAGTGCTTCTTCGCGCAAGAGCAGGCGTACGAACAGGGGACGAGTGTCCCTTGCATATCCCCGAACGAACAAGTGGGAAGGGAAGGGGTGGGACCCTTCCCTTCCCACCTGCCCTCGTAGATCCCCCAGCTTGCGAGTGCAGGCGTATTCTGCGATAGGTTGCAGCGGGCGGTTGGTGGCGCGACCGCAGAGCGTTCGGCAGACGGTCTCAGCGCTTCGTCGCCACCATGAACACGCGCCGGAACGGAAAAAGCGTCTTGCCGTCGGCGCGCCGCGGATAAGCGGCGTCCACGAGACGCACGTACTCCCGCTCGAACCCCGCGCGCATCTCGCCGTCGAGCGCGTCGAGGAAGGGCTTGAGCCAGGTGCCGCGGGTCCACTCGGCGACCGCGTGCTCGCCTTCCAGCACCTGCAGATACTCGGTCTCCCAGATGTCCAGGAACGAGCAGTGCGCGACAAGGAGGTCGTAGTAGAAGGCCGGCTCGTGCGCGGGCGGCGGCTTCAGCAGCGGCTCGAGCGTCGCGCGCCATGGTCC
>JBAVOG010000596.1:0-5164 GCA_049691875.1 Burkholderiales bacterium
GGTCTGGGCCAACGCGAGCCGTATATCTGCCGCGAGGGCGAGCAGGTGACTGCGCGTCGTGGTCCGGGCGCGTCGCGGCAGGATCGAGGCGAGAACCGGGAGCAGCGTCGACAACGCGATCGTCGACAGGATGAAACCGGTCCAGACGATGGCGGCGTGCAAAGATAGGGTCCATCCCGCCACCAGGGCCGCGACACTCGCCGGCGCCGACAGCGACCGCCGCAGGTTATCCAGCATCTTCCAGCGGCCGATCAATGGAAGTGCCTTCCTGGTCCGGCCAGCGGCCGCGGCCTCACCGCGACCTAGAATCCATGGCAGTAACTGCCAGTCGCCGCGCACCCAGCGGTGCTGGCGCGCTGCCGCCACGTCGTAGCGTGACGGAAACTCTTCCACGACCTCGATATCGGACGCAAGGCCGGCGCGGGCGAAGGTGCCCTCGAACAGGTCGTGACTGAGAAGCGTGTTGTCGGCCGCGCGGCCGTCGAGCGCCGCTTCGAAGGCGTCCACGTCGTAGATGCCCTTGCCGGTGTAGGAGCCTTCGCCGAAGAGATCCTGGTACACGTCGGAGACGGCGGCAGCGTAAGGATCGATGCCGCTCATGCTGGAGAAGATGCGCTGGTAGAGCGACCCTTCGCGGCCGATCGGCAGCGAGGGCGTGACGCGCGGCTGCAGCACCCCATATCCCTCTACGACGCGTCCGGTGCCGGCATCGAACCGCGGATGGTTCAGCGGGTGCGCCATCTTGCCGACCAGCCGCCGGACCGTCTCCCGCGGCACCCGGGTGTCTGCGTCGAGTGTGATGACGTAACGGACGCCGTCAGGCGGGGCGGGCGGCCGTCCACCGACGGCAACGAAGGTTGTATCGGTGGCGCCGCGGAGCAGCCGGTTCAGCTCATGCAGCTTGCCGCGCTTGCGTTCCCACCCGATCCAGCGCCGCTGCCCTTCGTTCCACATGCGCCGGCGATGGAACAGCAGGAAGCGCTCGCCCCCAGGCGCACGTCCATAGCGGCGATTCAGTCGGTCGATGCCCGCGGCGGCCGCGTCGACGAGCGCGGCATCGCCGTCGACGGTCTCGGTCGCGGCGTCCGTCCAGTCCGACAGCAGCGCGAAATGAAGCTCACCGTCCGGGTTCGCCAGGTGGTGGATCTCCAGCCGCTCGATCTGCTCCTCCAGCGCGGCCTGTGTCGTGAGCAGGATCGGGACCGCGACTACCGTGCGCAGGTGCGCAGGCACGCCGTCGCGAAGCTCGAAGCCCGGCAGGATCGACGCACCGACCTCTTCCGTAACGCCACGGTTCACAAGGGCCATTGCCGCATCTATGGACGGGATCAGCCCGAGGAGCGCGAGCAGACCGAGCCACCAGCCGCCGATACTCGCCCCGGCCAACGCAAACAGCGGGAGGAAGAGAACGATCGCGGCGACCACGATGACGGCGCCGATATAACCGCCGATACCGATCGTGGCGATGGATCGCCTGAGAGAGATCTTCATGGGGGCGCGAAACCCGATAGCCGCCTCGAACGCGCGACGCCCACCGGCGATCAGGTGATAGCCGGGATCGCGCTTCGCGCCGTCGGGGTCGTCGCCCTCCTCCGGCTTCTGAAGATTCGGGTGCGCTGCGGCCGCTCGCGCCGCTTGCGCAATCTCCAGCTCCAAGAGCCTCGAGCCCCGCGCAAGCTCCTCGATCGCGCTGCGATAGAGGTTGCGCGTCGGAAAATCCATCTGCGCAAAGTCACTGCCGGACCGCAGCGCGTCGTCGACGAGACTGACGCTCTCGACGAGCTCGGCCCAGTCGAGGTCGAAGATCAGGCGCATGCTCGTGATGATGTTGCGGACCGTCACGTTCATCGCACCTTGTCGCTGGTGCTCGTCGCGCACGATCTCGTCGGCGGTCGTTCCCTGTGCGGCCAGGCGCTCGTCGAGCCACATCATAGCCCGCGTGACCTTCGGATCCTGGTCCCGTAGCCGTTGAACGAGCTGGACGGCGAAGGCGGCCGGCAAGGGAGCCTGTTCGTAATGCTGAAAGACCCACCGGACCGGCTCGCCAGGGCGCGCGTTCAGGCCGAGGAGCCGGTCGGCCAAGGCATCGGCTTCCTGGCGCGCGGCGCGGCTCGTCACGATGCGTCGAGCTCCGCGTCGAAGATTCTCCACGAGCACGATCCGCAGCGTGATCCCGACCGCCCACAACTCGCCGATCGTCAGCGGCTGGACGCGCTGGTAGGCGCGCACGAACCGGCGCAGCATCTCGGGGTCGAAGCGGCTGTCCGTATGGGCGACGAAGGCCCACGCCACACCGAACACCCGCGGATAGCCGGTGAACGGTCCAGCGGCGAGCTTTGGCAGCTGCCGATAGTAGCCCGGCGGCAGATCGTCACGAATTTCACGGATCTGCTCTTCGACGAGGTGGTAGTTGTCGAGCAGCCACTCCGCAGCCGGCGTGATCGCGCGGCCTTCCCCGACCGCGGCGGCGACAGTGCGATAGGCGCCCAACAGAACCGACTCGTTCTCTTTCAGCCGGACGGCGAGAGAGCGCGCAGTCTTGGGCCCTGCGATGACTTGCTGAGCCGCCGCAAGGCTTTCCGCATGCTGCTCTAGACGCTCGATGCTGAACAGCTCCTCGCGGATCGACTCTTCGTTGTCCCATGGCGCGGCCCGCAAGGTGCGCCCGAATGCGCGCAGAATCACCGGGCTCAATCGCGACTTTCAGAGAAGACTTGCAAGCGCATCGGCGATGTGGCGACCGAACGCAATCTCTGCCGACCCCGTGAAAGGACGTGGTGGTCGGCCGGGTCGGTGGGCGCGCCGGGATCCTCGTTCAGGATCGACCGGTCACCTTGCGCACAGGGCGGCGCATCGGCTTGTCCTGCGGAATGCGCGTGAAGAAAGTGTGATACGCGATGAGTGCCGCGCCCGCTCCGGCAAACGTCACCACGAGACCGAACACGTCGAGCCCGGTCGCCGCAGTCGCGCTGAGCGTCTGGAAGAGCAACCCGCCGATCACCGCGCCTGCGATGCCGAGACCCAAGTCCCTGAGGAGCCCGTCGCCGGTCCTGACGACGAGCTTGCTGGCGATGAAACCCGCGATCAGCCCCACTATGACCCAAGTGCTAATGGACATTACGATCTCCTGTGTCCGACGCGGTCCGCGCGGAAGTACGTCTTCGCGGAGGTGCATCATGAATGGCGCGAGAAGCGCCCGCCCGACGCGGCTGACTGTTGCCGTGCGCGAAGGAACCGCGCCATCGACCAGTGCAGCGTCATTCAGTCTAGGTGGCTGACCTTGGCTGCTCAGTTCGGTAGCACACATAGGGAGATGCCCCACGCAGAGATGTCATGCGACGGTGCATGACGTTGCGAACCGTTGCCGCCGCCATGCGCTCGCGAGCCCGCTGAACGAGGCCGCACAAGATATTGAGCCCTGCCGCTTGCGGAAAGCGCCTGCGACCCCCATATTGCTGTCATCGAATTCGAATCGGGGTCTGTCCGCAGTACCCCTACCCGGGATCCGCTTCCGGTCTGCTCCCATCCGCAATTTGAGGCCTCGCACACTCTCGCGCGAGGCAACGACAGACCAGGAGGTACCATGACTACAGGCACCGTGAAATTCTTCAACACGGACAAGGGTTTCGGCTTCATCGCCCCGGACGACGGCTCGAAGGACGTATTCGTCCATGCCACGGCCGTGGAGCGCGCCGGGCTCGGCAGCATCAAGGAAAACCAGAAGCTCTCGTTCGACTTGGAGCGGGGCAACAACGGCAAGACGTCCGCCGTCAATCTGAAATCCGTTTGACGTCCACCTAGTACCCTGCCTGCCGGCTGAAAGCGCACGGCAGCCGGCAGCTGATTCTTCCGTCATCGATTCCGAATCTTCACATCGTCCGCATCGCTTCTGCACTCTGCCTGCAATACGGCCCACCTCTGCGGCCCAAGCGCCTGCAGCGTACGGATATTGCGTGCGTAGATCGTGCTCGCTTCGGGAAAGGCCGCCACGGCTCGGTCGATGGTCTCCTCGCGCAGCAGATGCAACGTCGGATACGGGGATCGGTTGGTCGCGTTCGTCACGTCATCAATGGCAGTCCCGGCAAATCGATACTGCGGGTGAAAGCTTGCCACCTGCAGCACCCCGACGTAGCCGAGCGACTCGAGGGCGGCATCGGCAACGCCCAGAAAATCATTGAAGTCGTCAAAGTCGGTGAGCACGCAGGGGTGGATCAGCAGCGTCGTTTCCACCCGCGCTGGCTCCGCGGCGGCGAGCAAGCGCAACTCTTCTTGCAGCCTGCCAATCAATGCCTCGGCATTGGTGGCATCGCTGACGACATAGCGGATTTGATTCTTGACCTGCGCCGCCCTTGCGAACGGACACAGATTTAGGCCGATCACGGCACGGTCGACCCAGGCGCGGGTTTCGGCCAGGACTGCCTCGGTTGCGACACTCATCCGGAGCGATGAGGTGACAGGCCGCCTCTTTGCGGGCGGCTTTGGTTGACGATATCCGGCATGGGTGAGCTCTCCTTCGGCTTGCCAGCGGCCCGCCCAGACCTTGCGATGGACCGGAAAGGGGCCGTTGTCCATATTGGGTTGAATTTGGCGGCGCAGGGAATATTCTTGCGCGAAGCGTGTTGTAACAGGGCGTCAGTACGCAGACGCTCGGGGAAGCATTTCCGAACAGCTCACAGCACACGGAGAAGAGAAGATGAACGCAAATCAAATCGTTGCACGATGGTCCTGGCGGACGGCCGTCGGCGTGGCGGCGATCATGCTTGCCGGTCACGCAGGACCCACCATGAGTCAGGAGATGAAGCTCGAGCTGAGCGGCACCCAGGAGGTGCCACCGATCGAGACGGCAGGCAAGGGTAGCGGGACGATGACGGTCGGGGCCGACAAGTCGGTCAGCGGCAGCGTGACGACCACTGGCGTGAACGGGGTCGCCGCGCACATTCACATGGGTTCGGCCGGTAAGAACGGCCCCGTGATCATCCCGCTCACCAAGAGCGGCGACAGCACCTGGGTGGTACCGGCAGGCGCCATGCTCAAGGACGATCAGTACGCGGCCTTCAAGGCGGGTGACCTGTACGTGAACGTGCACAGCCCCACCCACAAGGGTGGCGAAGTGCGCGCCCAGTTGAAGCCGTAGCGGCTCTCTCGGAGCGATTGGTTCAGGGAC
>JBAVOG010000597.1:0-1602 GCA_049691875.1 Burkholderiales bacterium
CGGCGCTCCCACGGCAGCACCGAGTGGATCTCGAACTTCGCGTCGCGCCCGATCGCACGGCGCAGGTGCGCCGCCATCTCTTCTTTCCCGGGCGGCGCTCCGGGCGGCACGCGCATCAGGCTGAAGCGCCACAGGTCGCGCCCGTTGATCGAGACGATGTCGCCCCACAGGCCCTGGCCGTCGATCAACCACTGCATCACCGCGCGGCCGTGACGGAAGAGCGCGTCGTGATCCGTGCAGCTGAAGAAGGCATTCACGTTGGTATTGAGCGACTGGTCGCCCACCATCGCGATGCCGAGCGCCGCGCGGATGCCGCTCTCCGCGCCGTCGCATGCGACGAGATATGCCGCGCGCACGCGCTTCCGCGCACCGGTCGCGAGGTCGGTAAGGTCGGCCGTCACGCCGTCCGCGTCCTGTGCGAAGGATTCCAGCTCGTGGCGATAGGCGAAGCGGGCGTGGCCCAGCGACTGGGCGTGCTCGCGCAGGATGACGTCGAAGTAGATCTGCGAGCAGCGCTGGATCGCTTCCGGCGAGTTGACGCACGGCTCGTCCTTGCGCGCCGGAAAGTCATAGTGAGCGAGCTCGTAGCCGGACGTAGCCGTGACGAAGCGGATGTTGCGCGGGAAATCGTCGGGAACGCTGCGCTCACGAACCGTCGGCGCGACACCCCAGCGGCGGCAGATCTCCACCGTCCGCACGCTCACGTTGTTCATTTTCGGGTGGCCGATCGAGCCGTCGCGGCGCTCCACGAGCAGGCAGTCGATGCCGCGCCACGCAAGCTCGATGGCTGCCGCCAGGCCGACCGGCCCGCCGCCGACGATCAATACTGGTACGTCATGAACCACGCCGGCCATGTGCGAGGGGATCGCGACCTACTTGATCGGCTCGGGGTCCTGCTCCCAGGTCTGGGAAGGCCGTGTCGTGCGGCCGAGCCATTCGTCGAGCGCCTCGACGTGCTCCGACTCCTCAGCGGCGAATTCGCCCGCCAGCCGCTTCACCTCAGCGTCGCCGGACTCTTCGGCGACCGAGCGGTAGTACTCCATGGCGCGCACCTCGTTCGCGCGCGCGTAGCGCAGCGCGTTGTACGCCTCCATCATGTAGTCGAAGGCATCGTCGTCGCCCATCTCCGGCGGCGTGCGCCAGCGGAACTCCCAGGAATTCAGCTTCGGCAGCGCGATCGATCTGACCCGCTCGCGGATCGAGTCCCGGTGCATCAGTGAGTAGCGGTGCATGTCGCGAAAGAGCGTGGAGACATCGTCGTTGCGATGCGACTCCATCATGTCCGCGAGCTCCAGGTAACGCTCTGCCGCCTCCTCTTCCATGGCGATCGCATGGGCGAGGAACTCCGGTAGCGAATAGCTCATGATTCGTCCTCCTCGACCCGATTCTGCAGGACTATTGCGGCCCCGGTTGCACGTGATGCAGCGGCTTGCCATCGAGCGCCTCGGCCTCCGCCTTCTCGAGGGTCTTGATGTCCTCGGGCGACAGCTTGGGGCGATCGATCGTGATCGTCAGCTTGTTCAGCTTGGCGGTCAGCGGGAAGGGCGGCTTGTAGTCGGCGTCGTTGACGCCCGTCAGCGTGTCGGAGCCGATGTCGAAGCT
>JBAVOG010000598.1:0-10592 GCA_049691875.1 Burkholderiales bacterium
GCGCAGCAGGGGCCGCGGCAGAGACGGGGGCACGCCGGTGAACCGCCTGCCGCTGCATCTCGCCCTGCTGCTCCTTGTGCTGTTGAGCGCCTGCGCGACGCGTTCGTCGCAGACCGAAGTCCCGGCGGCACCCGGGGTGCTCGCCGAGAGCGATGTCGACCGGCTCGTTGCGCTATGGCAGGATCGACTGTGCCGGTACATTGTCGAGGAGGGGAATGGTGACGACGAAGTGCTGTCGAGGCTGAGTGACTTGCGGTCCCGGAACACTCTTCGGCCGGCGCGCATCACGTTCGGCGTGCTGGATGCCGAGGCCGCCCCCCCCGAGCGGCACGGCTGGGACATCCAGGGCGTGCTGGTCGGCATGCAAAGGAACGGCTTGTTCATCCGCTACATCTTTGTCGTCGGAATCGTCGGATATACCGGGTACCTGCCGACGAGGGTCCAGGACATTCGTCTGATCGGCCTGTCGCACTTGGGGAAAAAGTTCGTCTGGGAGACGAGCATGGCAGATACCGCGGCGGTGGAGCGCTACCGCGAAACTTTCGCGGGCCGCGGCGCGAGCCGATTTCCGGGCGATGACGACAATTTCAGAATGAATGCGCGACGCGATCAAGTGTCGGTGCAGGAGATCCGGTCAGGGGCCGGCTGGACACTCGCGGCGCGCGCCGGTCAACCGGTGCTGGCCGGCGCGGCGCATTCCCATACGTCGTTCGTCAGAGAAGTGAGCAGCGGCTGCGCAGGGGTCGAATAGCTTTGCATGACCAGGAGGTGATGTGGCGACATACGATGGTGTGATCGTTGGGGCAGGCCACAACGGCCTCACGCTCGGTGCGTACATGGCGCGCGCGGGGCTCAAAGTGTGCGTGCTCGAAGCGACGCCCCGAATCGGCGGCGGATGCTCGACCGAGGATGCGACGCTTCCCGGGTTTCGCTGCAACCTGCACTCGAACTTCTACATCGCGTTCAATTCGAGCCCGTTGATGCGGGATCTCGAGCTCGCCCGCTACGGCTTCGCGTACATCGAGCCACCGGTACAGAACGGTGTCGCCATGCGCGACGGCACTGCGCTGACGATCCACAAGGACATCGAGAAGACTTGCGCCTCGATCGGCCGGTTCTCGCGACGCGACGCCGAGTCGTTTCGCTATCTGAACGAGACCTACGCGGTGAAGATGCGGCCGTTCTTCACCTCGCTCCTCTACAACCCGCCGCTCGCGCCGGAGGAGATCAGGGCGCGTCTCACCGGGCCCGAGGGCCGCGAATTTCTCGCGCATGCACCGCTCGACCTCTTTCAGGCGGTGGATCGCCACTTCGAGGATCAGCGTATCCGCACGCTCTTCAAGCTGCTCATGCACGTGACGACGGGCGAGAACGTTCCCGGCACCGGACTCATCTTTCCGATGATTCTCGCCTCGATCACGCACCTGGCGCTACCGGTCGGCGGATCGGCGTCCCTCTCGCACGCGCTTGTCCGGATCATCGAGGCGGGCGGCGGCGTGGTCAGGACGGGTGCGCCGGTCCGGGAAATCATCGTCGAGTCGAACCGAGCGACCGGCGTCCGGCTGGCAGACGGAACGAGGATCGACGGGAACCGATTCGTGGCGAGCGGCATCGATGCGCCGGGAACGATGCACCTCGCCGGCGCGGAGCACTTTCCCGCGCCGGTGCGCGAGAAGCTCGCAGGCTGGCACTGGGGCGACCACAGCCTTGTCACGATCCACCTTGCGCTCGACGCGCCGCCGGATTACGCGGCGGCGAAGTTCGATCCCGACATCAATCGCGCGTTCAACATCTTCTTCGGGTTCGACGACACCGATCAGGTGGTGCGCTGCTTCGAGCAGTGCAAGGCGAGCGAGTTTCCCGACTGGCCGATGGGCAATGGCGCATGCAACTCGCTGTTCGATCCGACCTACGCGCCGCAGGGCAAGCATGCTGCGTTCTGGTGGCCGTTTGCGCCGTACGCGCTCGCCGGTGGACCGGAAGACTGGGATCGTCGCAAGCCGGAGATCACGGCTCGCCTGCTCGACGTGTGGCGAAGCTACGCGCCGAACCTGACGCGGGACAACGTCCGCGCCAGCTTTCTTTTTACCCCGATCGATATCGAGCGCGGCAATGCCGCAATGCAGCGAGGCGCCGTTCGGCTCGGCGCTTACATCCCGTCGCAGCTCGGGATCAACCGGCCGCATCCGCTCCTCGCGCAGAATCGAACGCCGATCGAGGGGTTGTATCTCTGCGGCTCGTCATGCCATGGCGGTGGCGCGAATGGCGGGCCGGGCTACAACGCGGCCAACGCGATCGTCGGCGACCTCGAGCTCTCCCGACCCTGGACGCCCGTCGCACCACCCGAGTGGAACGGATAACGGGAGCGGCGTGCCTCCCTAGCCGGCCAGGCGGGCGAGCTGCGGAAACATGAAGCGCCGGGCTTCCTCGTCCATCTCGGTCTTGAACTTGTGCTTCTGTCGCAGGGCTTCGACGCGCGCCGCGGCCGGCCGGGCGTTGACCTCGTCCACCAGCCGCTTCAGGTTCGGAAACTTCGCCCAGACTTTTTCATCACCCAGCATGTGCGGCACCAGACGTCCCCAGCCCCAGACCGCCATGTCGACGATCGTGTAGGTCGATCCCAGCATGTAGGTGTTGCGTCCGAGCCGCTCGTCGACCAGCCTCCAGTGGCGTTCCGCTTCGTAGTCGTAGCGGTTGAGCGCATACGGATCTGGTTTCGGCGCATAGTGCCGGAAGTGCACGGCCTGCCCCGAGAAAGGCCCGACGCCGCTTGCCACGAACATGAGCCAGCTCAGCAGCTGACCGCGTACCGCGGGACGATCTGCGTGGTCGGGTAGAAAGCGATTCGTCTTCTCGCCGAGGTAAAGCAGGATGGCATTGCTGTCGAACACGGTGGCATCGCCATCGACGATTGTCGGGACCTTGGCGTTGGGATTGAGCGCCAGGAACTCAGGCCGGAACTGCTCCCCTTTCCGCGTATCGACCGGAACGGCCGTGTATTCGAGGCCGGCCTCCTCGAGGAACAACGCGACCTTCATGGGGTTGGGGGCGGTGCTGTAGTAGAACGTGATCATGCTGCGTCTCCGATACAGGGGGTGTCGAAATAGATTGCGGGCAAGAAAAGTGGCTGCAAGACAAGTGAGGGCAAGATTAACAGGCCACGTCGTGAGTGCGCCGATCGAGCTCTTCCCGGAGCGCGAGCGCACGATTCCCCGCGGATTCCGCCCGACGGCGCGAAAGTCGCGAAATATCTTGACGATTCTTGCATTTATCGCTTGTAAACGGCGGCAACGGACCGATAATATCGGGATCGAACATGCTGTGGGTCCGTCCACGATCCCCGCTCGCGGGTGTCTCTTCCTGGTCCTCTCCCATTGGTGATTTGACGCTGCGCACATGTTGTGCGCGGCAACGCCAGAAACGGAGGACATCCATGTCTACTGGCACCGTAAAGTTCTTCAATCCGAGCAAGGGCTTCGGATTCATCAAACCCGATGACGGCTCGAAGGACGTGTTCGTGCACATCTCGGCCGTCGAAGGCGCCGGACTCGGCACGCTCAGCGAGAATCAGAAGCTCTCGTTCGACGTCGAGCAGGCATCCAACGGCAAGTCGGCCGCAGTTAATCTCAAGGCGCTCTGATCCGCACGCGTGGGGGCAGCGTGTCACGCTGTCCCCGCCGTTTCGCCAAGCGGGGCGAAGCCCATATTCGCATGAATGGGACCAGTGCAATCGCAACGGGAGCGACGGCGCGGAAGCTGCCGCTCGTGCTCGTTCAGTCGGATCCGGAGCACGGATGGCGTGTGCTCCTCCCGGGCGTGGGAAAGCCACAGGAATTCCTCAATCGCGCGCCGGCGCTAACCTATGCCAAGGCGTGGGCTTCCGCGCATCGGCCGAGCATGATGCGCGTGAGCGGAATCGGCACCTTTTCGCACGAATGGTCGTTTCGGTGACCCGCACCAACGACGTGATAGGCTTACTCACCATGCTCAAAGATTTCACCCTGCCCATCGACGATGCGCCGGATCTCGAGTTCCACGGCGAGCTGCTCGCGCGCGTGACGAGCAGTCCGGAGCCGCGGGCGGACAATTTCAGCCGGCATCTGGGGCGATGGACCGAACTTGCGGTGTACAGGACCGCGGGCGGAACCTACGTCTGCCAGGAAGTGCGCTGCTCCAAGCGCTCGGGGGAGCAGGATCGCAGCCGCCGCGCCAGCCCTGCAGCCACGGAGCGCGCGGTGATCGCCTTCTTCAAGCAGACCGCGCTTGCCAAGCGGCTCTACGCTGCAGCGGGAATCACGAACGGAAAGTCGTCGCCCAAGTAGTCTGCAAGGGCGTGGCGACGCCGCAGGAAATGACGGCAGTTCTCAAGCCGCACACGAAGGACCTCGGCGGATTCGAGGTACGGCGACTGCTGCCCGCATTCCCGCAGAAGATGATCGGTCCGTTCATTTTCTTCGATCACATGGGTCCGGCGCGCTTTTCCCCGGGGCAGGGGGTGGACGTGCGCCCGCACCCGCACATCGGGCTTGCCACGGTCACGTTCCTTTTCGAAGGCGCCCTGATGCATCGGGACAGCCTCGGCACGGTCCAGCGTATCGAGCCGGGCGACGTCAACTGGATGACCGCCGGGAACGGCATCGTCCACTCGGAGCGCACCCCGCAGGAGCATCGCGCCGGAGAATCGCCGTTGCACGGCATCCAGACCTGGGTGGCGTTGCCCTTGAAGGACGAGCGGACCGCGCCTGATTTCACTCACTTGCCGGCGAGCGCGCTGCCGGTGGTTTCGGATACGGGGGTGGAGATGCGCGTGATCGCGGGAACGGCATTCGGCGAGCGGGCGCCGACGCCGGTATTCTCGGACACGCTCTATGTCGCCGCGACACTCGGGGCCGGGGCGCGGATCGAAGTCCCGCCCGAGCACGAGGAGCGCGGGGTGTATGTCGTGGCGGGCGACGTCACGGTTTCCGGTGTGGCCATTGCACCCTTCCATGTCGCAGTTCTGCCTGCCGGGAGCCCGGTCGAGATCAAGGCGGCGACCCACGCTCGGCTGATGCTCTTCGGCGGCGCGAGGATGGATGGCGATCGTCACATCTGGTGGAATTTCGTGGCGAGCTCGCGCGATCTCATCGAGGAAGCCAAGGAGCGTTGGCGGGAAATGCGTTTCGGAACCGTGCCCGACGAGACGGAGTTCATTCCCCTCCCGGAAGACGCACCGAAGTGAAGGCTGCGGGCTGAGGAAGCTTGCGGCGGGGGCCGCTCGGCGCGACCCTCGGCGCCCCGTGCTAACCGACCGGGAGAAAGCCGCGCGGCGCCCGGTGCAGGCGCTCGAATCCCGTCCGCGTCACGCGCACCAGCTCGCCGACCTGGACGCCTGCCGACTGATCCCTGGTGACGACGTTGGGCTGCACGACGACCGTCATGTTGGCTTCGAGCCTCATGTCGAGCGGTGCCGGCCCTGGACGGCTCTTCGAGCCGATGATGGGTTGCCAGTAGCCGCCGCCAAAACCATGCACGACATCGTCGTACACCGTGAACCCGGCCTCCTCGATCAGCGCACTGGCGCGCAGGATTTCCGCAACCGTGACGCCGTCGCGCAGGACGCCGGTGATGGCATCGAACGCCGCCTCGGCGGTGGCGTGCAGCGCGCGGAACAGCGGCGTAGGCTCGGCCTGGACGGCGAACGTCCGCAGCACCTGGCCCGGGGAGTCCTGGCAGAAGAATGCCGTGATTTCCGCAAACAGCATGTCGCCCGCGGCGATCCGGCGATTCGAATGGATCTGCGGCGGCACGCAGATCCCGGGATCGGACATTGAATTGACGCCGATGTAATGGATCATCGTGGTTCCGCCCAGTCGAACGTACGCGCGTTCGACGAGATCGCCCAGCTCTCGCTCGGTCATGCCGGGTCGGGCACCCTGCTGGAGCGCAGCGATTCCGAGATCGCTGAAATATGCGCCGATCCGCATCCAGTCGATCTCCTCATCGGACTTGCGCATGCGTAGCATCGGATATTCCGCATTGAGGTCGACGAGGTCCAAGCCCTCGGCAAGGGCGCGAATCTTCGCCCATGCCAGGGGGCCGATGATCCCGACCCGCCGCGCGCCGCGGCGCCGGAGCTCGGCCACCGTCTTCTGCACGCCCTGGTGCTCGCCCCACCGCACGTCGGTGTCGCAGGCGATCCGGCGTGCGAGGGGCCAGTGGTTGTACCACTCCACGTGCATCAGCTCGCGCTCGCCCGACGCGAAGAGCACGATCGCCTCGGTGGTGACCGGCCATCCCGTCAGCCACTGGACGCCGGTGCCCGCGCGATTCTCGCCGCATACGAGCACGCAATCGCAATCGTGGCGCTCCATCACGTCGCCCAGCGCGCGACGGCGCCGCGCGAACTCTGCACCGGAGAACCGGGGATAGTCCTGGTCGATCAGGGCCTGGAGGCGCGGTTCAACCATGCTGATTCCCTCCCATTTCCAGCATACCAATGTTCTCCGCGACGGGTTAAGATGCCCGCATCGATCGCGTTGGTGCGACGCACCGGAGGCGCCATGGCAGACCAGCAGCGAATCAGCTACGTCCCGCTCGAGAGGATGACCCCCGAGATGCGCGCCGAGATAGAGCGTTGCGCGCGGGAGGGCACGCCGCGTCCGGAAAGCTCCTCGGTTCGTGCGCATGTGCCCGCTGCATTTTGGGCATTCGCCAATTCCTGGCGCGACATCTTTCACACCGGCATTTGCGAGCACGCCATCAAGGAGCTGTGCCGGCTGTACGTCTCGCGGTCCGTCACCTGCGAGTTTTGCGGCAACCAGCGCTCGACCAAGGCCTTCACCGGCAAGCTGAACGAGGCGCAGGCCGACGACCTCGTCAATTTCGAGAAATCGGCCAAGTACGACGAGCGACAAAAGGCCGCGCTCGCCTATGCGGAGGCGATCACGTGGCGGCTGGAGACCGACGACAAGTTCTGGGATCGGCTGCATCAGCACTACTCGGAGCCGGAACTGGTCGAGCTCGGCTGCTTCATTGCGCTCACGATGGGCCAGCAGAGTTGGCTGAGATTGCTCAACATCGATCACCACCAGGTCATGGCCGGTACCTCTGCATCGATGGCGCCCGGTTTCGAATCCGCGGAAGCGCTCGCGAAGTCCAAGGCCTCGCCCGACTACTGGGCGAAGAAGGACAAGACGCCGAAGAAGCATGTCGCCTGAATATTTTCCATGGCCGAGAAACCACGACGTCCGCCGCACGCATATCGCAACCAGACGTTCCTGAACAGCAAGGACGCGCGCGAGCTGCGCATCCTGGCCGAGTATCTCGAGCCGAAATCCCGGTTCGAGCGGCTGCACGTCGACGACACCATCGTCTTCATGGGCTCCGCGCGCACGAAATCGCGCGACGACGCCGAGGAAGCGTTGCGCAGGGCCGAAGCGGGCGAAGGGGATCTCGAGCATGCGCGCATGGACTTGCGCATGTCGGCTTACTACGAAGCCGCCCGCTCGCTCGCGTACCGACTCACCCAGTGGTCGAAGGATCTCGACCCGCAGGGGGAGCGGCGCTTCGTGGTGTGCACGGGCGGTGGCCCGGGCATCATGGAGGCGGCCAACCGGGGCGCGGCCGAGGCGCGCGGGATGAACGTCGGTCTCACCATCTCCATCCCCGTGGAGGAATTCGACAACCGCTACGTCACGCGCGAGCTCGCCTTTCACTTTCACTACTTCTTCATGCGCAAGTTCTGGTTCGCGTACCTCGCCAAGGCGGTGATCGTCTTCCCGGGCGGATTCGGCACCTTCGACGAGCTTTTCGAGCTGCTGACGCTGGTGCAGACGCACAAGCTGCGCAAGCCCATGCCGATCGTCCTGTTCGGAACCGAGTACTGGAAGGAGGTCGTGAACTTCGACGCGCTGGTGCGCCACGGCACGATCTCCGCACGCGACGTCGATCTCGTGCACCGCACGGATTCGGTCGACGACGCGTACGACTGGATCGTGCTTCAGCTCGCGGAACACGCGCTGGGGCAGCCGGGTCCGATGCTGTAGGGCATGCCATCCAGCGACGAGAAGCTGAGGAACGCTGCGCGACCGCATGCGTCGGGCGCGCAGGAATTTAGCGCTATCATTGCCCGTCAACCTCTGCGAGTGAAACACTGCCGTGATCGTCAAACAGATCTGGACCGCCAACTCCTACCGTAATTTCAACTACTTGATCGTCTGTCCGGAGACCGGGGAAGCGCTTGCCATCGACCCCCTCGATCACGAGAAATGCCTGAAGGCCGCCAAGGACGAGGGCTGGAAGATCCTCCAGATCCTCAACACGCACGAGCATGGCGATCACACGGGGGGAAACAGCGCCATGGTCAAGCAGACCGGCGCCAAGATCCTGGCGCACAAGAATGCGAAGGACAAGATCCCGGGGCTGGCCCGCGGTCTCGGCGCCGGCGACGTCATCAAGGTCGGCAAGACCGTCGAGCTCGAGGCACTCGACACGCCCGGTCACACCATGAGTCACGTTTGCGTGCTGTCCCACACCGACCAGCCTGCGCTCTTCAGCGGCGACACGCTCTTCAACGCGGGGGCGGGGAACTGTCACAACGGCGGTCATCCCGAAGCGCTGTACGAGACGTTCACGGGGCAGCTCGCAAAGCTGCCCGAGTCGACGCAGATTTATCCGGGGCACGACTACATCGAGAACAACCTTCGCTTCACGCTTAACCGCGAGCCCGACAACAAGGCCGCCAGGGAAATGCTCGACAAGCTATCCGGGCAAGATCCGAACCGCGCCTACGTCTCGACGCTAGGGGTCGAACGCAACATCAATACCTTCTTCAGGTTGACGAGCCCCTCGGTCATTGCGGCACTGCGGGAGGCGTTTCCCGATCTACCCGAGAACCCGGACCCGCGTGCCGTCTTCCTGAAGCTCCGCGAGCTGCGTAACAAGTGGTGAGCAATCCGCTGAAGGAAGCGGGCCTCGGCGCAGCCGCCGTCGACTGGCTGCAGCGGATCGAGCAACGCACGTTCGCCGAGCCCGCCGATCCGGCGCGCCTGCCGGAGGATGCCGACGCGCTGCGTCGCCTCGTCGAGGAGGGTTGGGCGCTCGTCGACCGGCTACCGCTGCGCTCGAAGCGCAGCACGGCAGAGAAGGGGGCGGGCGAACGGATCGTTCGCGCTATGGCAGATCTCGCTTGGCGCTTCGCCCGCTCGCATCGTGAAGCCATCTACCGTCGTTTGACGGACGATTTCCGGCGCAGTTTGCGTATCGACGACCTGATGTGGCGTGCGGCGGAACTCTGGCCGGGTCTCGCGCCGACGCGCGCGCAGCTGGACGAGGAGTCGCAGCGCGCGCAGATCGACAAGGACGGGCGCGAGATCGCCCAGGGCGTGCTCGTCTCGCAGCTGATGAACGACCGCCGCATCGGCACGCACATGCTGATGAGCATGCTGCGACCCACCGAGGAAGCGCGTGCACGACTGGACGAGTTCATTGCGAAGGGCACGCTTGACCTGGGTCCCGTGCGCGTCGAGGCGCGCGGGGAGTGCGGCTATCTGTACTTCACGTATCCGCGCTATCTCAATGCCGAGGACGACACCGCGCTCGGCGCGCAGGAGATGGCGACCGATCTGATCCTCATGCACCCGCACCTCAAGATGGGCGTGGTGCGTGGCGATCCGGTGCATCACCCGAAGTACAAGGGCCGGCGGATCTTTTCGGCCGGACTCAACCTGACGCGCCTCTACCACGGCAAGCTGCCCTATCTCTTCTATCTCGTGCGCGATCTCGGGTTCGTGAACAAGGTCTACCGGGGCCACTCGCGGCCCGATTTCCGGCTCGACGAGCCGGACGACACGCACGAGAAGCCGTGGCTTGCCGTGGTGGAGGGATTCGCGATCGGCGGCGGCTGCCAGCTGCTGCTGGTGATGGATTACATCATTGCCGAGCAGGGCGCCTACTTCAATTTGCCCGCGCGCAAGGAAGGCATCATCCCCGGCTGCGCCAATCTTCGCTTGCCGCGCTTCGTGGGCGAGGCAGTGGCGCGCGACGGCATCATGTTCGACCGTCGCTTCTCGGTCGAGGAGCCCGCCGCGGCCGCGCTGATCCGCGAGGTGCACCCCCACGACCGCCTGGACGCCGCCGTGCAGTCCGCGGTGGACAACGCGGTGGGCTCGGGAATGGTTAGCGCGGGTGGCAACCGCAAGGCGATGCGGGTCCAGACCGAACCGCTCGACCGCCTGCGCGAGTACATGGTCGTGTACGCCCGCGAGCAGGCGTTCTGCCATCTGAGCGAGCAGCTCACCCACAACCTCGAGAAGCACTGGCAGGCGAAACAGCGCCGGCTCTAGCACACCGGGTCGCTGCGGCGGCCTCCGAGGGAGCGCGTCGAGCCCGGCGCCCCGCGACCCTGGGCAAACCCCAAGTCACATTTGTTGCACTTTCTTACACCCGCGCTGCGATCCTTTTGAGATGATCGTGGTCACAGGTGCAGACTGCAAACTGCAAACCATGTTGACCATATGTTGACCGAGATCCAGTCCGAGACCACTGCCGGCAAGACCGCCGCCCAGGCGGGGGTGGCCGCCGCCCGGCCGGCACGGACGCGCCGCGTTCGC
>JBAVOG010000599.1:0-1980 GCA_049691875.1 Burkholderiales bacterium
CGCCGCCCTCATTCGCGGCAGCTTCTACTTCCTGTCGGCGGTCGCGCTCGTCGCGCTCTTGCCGGTCGTCGTCCGCGACCGGCTCGGCGCGGGGCCGAACACCTATACGTTGCTGTTCGGACTCTTCGGACTCGGCGCGGTGGCGCTCGCGTTCACCATCGGCACTTTGCGCCGTCGTCTGTCGCGCGACGACATGATCACGGCAGGTATCGCTCTGCAAACCGGTGCGGCGCTGGCGTTCGCGCTGAGCACGAACGTCGTGGTTCTGGGCGTAGCGATGGTCGCGAGCGGATTCGCCTGGATCTCGGTCGCATCCTCGCTCGGTGTGACGGCACAGCTCGCGCTGCCCGCGTGGGTGCGCGGTCGCGGACTTGCCGCGGTGCAGATGGCATACATGGGCGGCGGCACCCTGGGCGCGCTGCTGTGGGGCCAGATCGCGACTTCCTGGGGTCTCGTGGCCGCATTCGCGGTGTCCGCGGTCGGCGCCGCGGCGAGCCTTCTCCTCGCGCGCCGCTATCCGATATCGACCTTGCGGGAAGAGAATCTCGCGCCATCGCAACACTGGCGCGAGCCCGAGCTGGTGACGTCCGTCGAGCACGACGAGGGGCCGGTACAGGTGATGGTCGAGTACCTGATCGATCCGAAGAACGCGCCCGTCTTCATCGCACTCATGCAGCAGAGCCGCCAGTCAAGGATGCGCACCGGCGCGAGCTCGTGGGCGTTCTTCCGCGATCCGGAGAACCCGGGGCGCTACGTCGAGCAGTGGGTCGAGGAATCCTGGCTCGACTTCCTCCGTCACCGCGATCGGCTCACCGTCTCCGAGCGGGAGCTGCGCGATGCGAAGTGGGCATTCCACACCGGCACCGAGCCTCCCGTACGGATCGTCCTCGTCGCCGAAGACATCGCACGCCGCCGGCCCGATCAAGGATCGACGACGCTCTAGGCGCGCGCAGCGTGCCGCGATCCGCTCACTGATTCGGAGCACCGATCGCCACGGGCCGCACCGGAGAACCCGCGCCGCCTCGCGAGCGAAGCGGCAGGATGATCGTGCATGAGGTCCACACCCGGTCGCGCGCGAGCGCACCCAGATCGGCGTTCTGGATCTGGTGAATGCCCGCCACCGCCAGGTTGTGGTGGTGGATGACGAACGGCAATGCGGGCGGCGTGCCCTTGGGCGGCGGAGCCTTGCCTTGCAGCTGACCCTCGTTCACCGGATCCGTGAAGGGATTGTCCAGCGCCACCAGGACGATGTGCTTCTGCTGGATGTACTCCGCGGCGTCGAGGGAAAGACCCGGGCCCTTCGTGTAGTAGAACTTCTCCGTGTCGGGATCCGCCCAGTAGTCTCCCCATCCAGTGTAGATGTAGAGCACGTCGCCCGGCAGCAATCCGCGCCAGGCGAGGCCCTGCTTCGCGAGCATGGCCTCGATATCCTTGGCGGTGACCTGCTGGCCGGGCTTCATCGGCTGGCCTCCACCCAGGTGCGACTTTGCGTCCAGCACGATTGCGCTCGTGATGATCGGCGGCACCTTCTCGATGCCGAGCTTTTGCAGCGAGATATCGGGTGTGGGCTTGACGTCGGATTGCTTGTAGCCCCCGTAGTAGGTCGCCTTGTCGGCGGGGAATGGCGATTTGCCGTCCCACGGCTCGGCGAAGAACGCGAAATGCCCGATCGCATCCATCTGCGTGCCCTGCGCGCCGGGCTCGCCGCTCACGACCTCCTCGCCATTGAACGCGTGCTTGGTGCCCGGGATGCCGACCGTCGGGCGGTAGTTGTACTTGAGCGGTACGCCGAACGGCGAGAGCGGCATCGTGTTGGAACGCTCGTGCGACACCTCGTACGGTCGCGCCTGGGGCTGGCTCAGGTGAAAGGCACAGCGCTGCCAGGTCCCCGCACCGAGGGTGTTCGCCATCCCGCGCTCGTCGCCCGCGGGCCAGGGCGGCGACGGCACCAGCGCGCGCGAGCGTTCGATCGCCTGGGAC
>JBAVOG010000600.1:0-2050 GCA_049691875.1 Burkholderiales bacterium
CGCATCGCCGCCACGACGTGCTACCTGCACGCGACGCTCTGCTCGGCACTGGAGCCCGAGGTCGCGATCGAGGTGAATGGCGCGGCATTGGCCGCTTGAGGCTTGATGCGTTTTCCCCTCCTTTTCAAGGAGGGGTGGCTGCGAAGCAGACGGGGTGGTTTACATAGTCGATTCGAAGCTCAAACCACCCCCCGCGCTGCGGGCGGACCCCTCCTTGGAAAGGAGGGGAGGAAAAAAGCGCTACTCCAGCCGAAGCAGCCGCGCAGCGGTCTTGCCGAGAATGAGGTCTCGCTCGGATTCGGTCAAAGAATCGAGCCGCTCGATGGTCCCGACCGGATCGACGAGCCCCATGTCGAAGCAGTAATCGCTGCCGAGCAGGACGCGATCGGCGCCGACGAGCCGGATGAGATCGAGGTTGATCCGGTCGCTGTGGCCGATGGTGTCGTAGGTGAAGCGCTTCAGGTACTCGCTCGGCAGGCGCTTCATGTGCCTGAGCTCCGGACGCACCCTGGTGCCGTGATCCATTCGGCCGATCAAGCCGGGCAGGGCGCCGCCCGCATGCGGGAGGTTCACTTCGAGCTTCGGAAATTCGTCGAGCACGCCGCCGAAGATTAGGCTGGCCGCCGCCACACCGGTGTCGTAAGGATTGCCGAGGAGGTTCTTCAGGTGGTAGCGCGTGGTGCGCTCGCGTCCGATCGTGTCGACCGGGTGCAGGAAGATCGGCAAGCCCAGCTCCTCCGCTTTGGCATAGACGTCCCAGTAGCGCTTCTCGTCCAGCTCGGTGCCGTTGATGTTGGTCGCAAGATACATGCCGCGCATCCCGGGCAGCTTGGCGGCGCGCTCGAGTTCGCGGACCGCGAGCGGGGTATCCTGCATTGGCACGATCGCCAGGCCGACGAAGCGATCCGGATGCCTGCTGTGCGCGGCCGCGGCAGCGTCGTTGTAGGACTGCGCGAGCGCGAGCCCGAATGCGGGTGATGCCCAGTTGACCATCGGCGTGGTGAGCGAGAGCGCGTGCACATCGACACCCTGCCGATCCATTCCCGCGATGCGCAGGCCCAGGTCGACGAATTCCTCGTTGAAGGCGTTCGTGATGCGCTCGGTGCGGATCGCGTAGGCGTCGCCCTTGCGCTCGAGCCGTGCGCCTTCGGCAGCGCCATCCCGTTCGAAGAGCTTGAGCCAGTCCGCCGGGTACCAGTGGGCGTGCGTGTCGATCGTGCGGACGCGATTCTGCCGATCGCGAGTAGTGCTCTGCTTCGGTTCGGTTTGCCTGCTAGCCATGCGTGTTCTGCTCCGGGTGGATCTCAGCGCACCTTGACCGGCTTGCGGGTCGCGGTCGACTCGACGATGGCCTCGAACGCCGCGGTGACTTGCCGGATCTCGTCGTGCGTGATCGGATGCGGCTTCTTGTCGCGAATCGCGATAGCGAACGCTTCCAGCTCCGCCCGCACGGAGTCGAAGTCTTTCGTGACGACGAGCTCCGGCTCGGAAGGCTTGAACTGACCCTGCGTCGGCATGCCGGCCGAGGGGATGTACTGGAAGGTGTCGAAGTTCGGTCGGAGGACTTCACCATAGCCGTTCGTACCGAAGACGGCGATGCGGTAGCTCACCGCGGTTGCGAGCGAGCAGAAGAAGCTAGCCGGCACGCCGCTCTTCATGGTCATCTGAACGCTGAGCGAATCGTCGATGTGCGGCGATGCGCGCCGCGTGCCGACGCAGTACACCTCGTCGACCGGACCCAGATAGTCGACGAACGTGTCGAGCACGTGGACGCCGAGGCCGGTGAGCGGTCCCGCCGGGGCCTGCGCGGGATCGGCACGCCAGAAATCCTTCGCAATCGTGAGCCCGCCTGGCGCGTTCGCCTCACCGGTGGCGCCGACGATCGTGCCGAGGCGTCCGTCCTTGACCCGCGCGCGGAGCTCGACGACCGCCGGCGGAAAGCGGCGGTTGTACCCGACGCCGAGGACGACGCCGGCTTTCTTGACCGCGGCGAGCGCGGCATCGCAGGCTTTCAGGTCGAGCGCGAACGGCTTCTCGACGAAAACGTGCT
>JBAVOG010000601.1:0-1681 GCA_049691875.1 Burkholderiales bacterium
GGCCGAGAAGAGCAGGCTCTGCTTGCGTGACGTGAGCAGCGTGAGAATGCGTCGCACGTCGGGAATGAATCCCATGTCAAGCATGCGATCGGCCTCGTCGAGCACGAAGACCTCGACCTGCGACAGATTGAGGGTGCGCTGCTGGATATGATCGAGCAGCCGCCCGGGCGTTGCGACCAGGATCTCGACACCGCGGCGCAGCTGCGCAATCTGCGGATCGATCGGCACGCCTCCATAGATCACCGCGGTGCGGAGCGGGACGTACTTGCCGTACTCGCGAAAGCTTTCCTCGACCTGGACTGCGAGCTCGCGAGTCGGGGCGAGGATGAGCGCACGGACCGGATGGCGCGCAGGCGAAGTGCTGGTGCTGGCCATGGGCGCGAACCGCTGGAGCGTCGGCAGCGCGAACCCTGCTGTCTTGCCCGTCCCGGTCTGCGCGCCCCCCATGACGTCGCGACCGGCAAGGACCACGGGAATGGCCTGCGCCTGGATCGGTGTGGGCTCCGTGTAGCCCTGCTCGTTAACGGCACGGAGCAGTTCTGGTAGAAGCCCTAGGTCGGCAAATGTAATCAAGCGATACGGCTAGTACGACTGAAAAATGGATACGGTGAAGACACGCTCTCCGCCCGCCGGGCGGTCCGAAAGCGCGTGACAGATGGGCTGCAAACGGAGAATAGACCGGAGGGTGTCGAGCAAAAACTGCGCGGAGTATATCAGAGGCGCACTGCGAATCCCACCCCGGGCTTGCCTATAATTGCGCCCCAATGATCACGCTGCGCAAATTGCGCCTGCGGCGCGGCGCAAAGCTGCTGCTCGAGGGCGCCGATCTCGGCATTTCTCCCGGTGAGCATGTGGGCATCGTCGGTCCGAACGGCTGCGGCAAATCGAGCTTCTTCGCCCTCTTCACCGGCGATCTCCACCCGGATGGCGGCGATCTCGAGGTGCCGCCGTCCTGGGTAGTGGCCCATGTGGCCCAGGAATCCGCTGCCACCGAACAACCGGCGATCGAATACGTCATCGACGGCGACGCGGAACTGCGTTCGGTCGAGGCCGAACTGGCCGCGGCCGATGCCGCGAACGACGGGGAGCGGCTCGCGCACCTGCACGACCGCTACGGCGTCATAGATGGCTATGCCGCGCGCGCGCGCGCGGCGGCCCTCCTTGCCGGTCTCGGATTCGGGGCCACCGAAATCGACAGTCCGGTGCGCGATTTCTCCGGGGGCTGGCGCATGCGCCTGAACCTTGCGCGGGCGCTCATGTGCCGATCCGACCTGCTGTTGCTCGACGAACCCACCAACCACCTCGACCTGGACGCCGTCGTCTGGCTCGAGGGCTGGCTTACGAGTTATCGCGGCACCCTGCTGCTCGTTTCCCACGACCGTGAGTTTCTCGACGCCACGGTCGGCGCGATTCTCTCGTTCGAGCACCTGCGACTGCATCTGGGACCCGGAAACTATTCGGCCTACGAAGACCAGCGCGCCGAGCGACTCGCTCGCGAGCAGGCGCTGCGCACGCGGCAGCAACGCGAAGTCGAGCGGCTCGAGCGATTCGTCACGCGGTTCCGCGCGAAGGCCAGCAAGGCACGCCAGGCGCAAAGCCGGATCAAGGCCCTCGAGCGCATGGAGCGGATCGCGCCTGCGCACGTCGATTCGCCCTTCACCTTTCATTTCCGGGACTTTCC
>JBAVOG010000602.1:0-2785 GCA_049691875.1 Burkholderiales bacterium
GTCCAGGGCATGGGCGCACCCGGCCGCATCGAAGACGGGCAGGGAGCCCAGGCCTGTCGCGAGGTGCCGCCTGAAGACGCCGAGGCGATCCGGTTCGCGCCCAAGGGTCACCGCCAGCTCCGTGTAATCGTCGAGGTCCCGCGTTACGAGCCCGCCCAGACCTGCGGCGAGGGCCAGGCTGGCGGCTACGCGCGAAGCGAACGTGTCGCCCGGGCAAGTCACCATCGGAACCCCCGCCCGGAGCGCGTCCGCGGCCGTCGTGTGCGCGTTGCAGGGGCGCGTATCGAGAAAGAGGTCGGCGAGCTGCACGCGGGCGAGATGCTGTGATCGCGGCAACCGGGGGGCGAACACCAGTCGGCCCGGGTCGATGCCCGCCGCTTTGGCATGGTCGCGCAGATTCGCGTCGCCGCGTCCCGCAAGCAGCCAGAGCACGCTGTCCGGTACCCGGTCGAGAATCTGCATCCATGCGCCGAAAATCTCGGGCGTGATCTTCGCGTGCTGATTGAAATCGCAATACACCATCCCCCGCTCCGGAAGCCCGACGGCTCCGCGCGGCGGCGCGGGGGGGACATGCTCATTGCCGTCGCCGGAGAAGTAGCAGTGCGGGAGCCACGCCACCGACTCGGCATACCACTCGAAATCGCGCTCCGGAACGACGGTCCGATCGGCGATCAGGTAGTCGATGAAGGGCGCGCCCATCGTTGCCGGAAATCCCAGGTAGCTTACCTGGATGGGCGCAGGACGCATCGCGAAGAGCGCGGTTCGATGGCCCGACGTGTAGCCGTTCAGGTTGACGAGGATCTCGACGCCGTCGCGCGCGATTCGCTCCGCCACGTCGGCCGTAGCGACGTTCGTGACGTCCTGAAAGTGATCGCACGCATTGACGACGTTCCGGCGGTGCTCGCTCCCGTCATCAGGGCACAGCGCGTACCCGAATACCTCGACCCGTATCCGATCGTGTCGCGCGAGCAACGGCGCGATGATGTGCGACATTGGATGATCGCGAAAATCGCTCGAGACGTATCCGATCCGGATTCGTGCCCCTCTCGTGCGGGACACGGCGGATGTCCCAGGCATTGCAGGCCAGATGCGCGCGATTTCGCTCGCGAGTTGCAGCTGATCGGGCAGGCCGATTCCGAGCATCATTGCTCTGAATCCCAGCGCCGGCGAGCCCATCGGACCGAAGGTCGCATCGCCGATGAGCGATGCAAAGCGCTCCGGTAGACCGTCGTAGTCGGTCCAATCACATGCTTCCAGACGTTCATACGCCCGGGTAAGGTAGATCTCGCCAGGATGTAAATCGACTGGATCATCGCTTGCACCCGGTTCGACCGGTGTCGTACGCGGAATCCGGGCGCCGTGCGTCCCGGCTTTCGCAAGTGCGGTATGCGCATCCTCGAGCTGGCCGAGGGCGGCGAGCGCGAGGCCGCGATCCAGCATGGCGCCCGTGTGCTGCGGATCGAGGGCAAGCGCATGCTCAGAATGGATGACCGCGTCCTGGTAGCGGCCTGCGGCCAGCAGCACCTCTGCCAGGTTGAAATGCGATTCGACCCGAGTCGGATGTGCGGTGGCCAAATACCGGTTGTTCGCGACCGCCTCTTCCAGTCTTCCGAGCCTGGTGAGGGCGACGCCACGATTCAGGAGCGCCTCGAAGTGATCCGGTGCAAAGTGCAGCGCTCGATCGTAGTGGCGAACGGCGCGATCGAACTCGCCTCGCGATTCATAGACCAGCGCGGCAGTGTATTGGAGCTGCGGGTCGTTCGGATGAGTCGCGAGTAGCTGCTCGACGCGTGCGACCGCCTCTTCCGTGCGTCCCAGATCACCGAGGACCGCCAGCGATGCGTGGGCTGCCTGAAGATTTTCGGGTTCGAGATCGAGCGCCCGATCGAATGCGGCCAGCGCTGCCGGGAGCTGGTTCGAGCGATGGAGCGCAGCTCCGAGCAGGAAATGCGCCTCGCCGTGATTCGGGAGTGCCGCACAGGCCGAGCGCAGCAGCAACAGCGCCAGGGTCGAATCACCAGCAAGGAGACGCGCGCGGCCAGAGGCAAGTACTGCAACGGGATCGCCGGTGGTCTGCGCCACTGCGCGCGGCGCTTATTTCGCGAACGTCGCCGCACCGGTGACCTCGGTCACGCCGGTGGCCTGGACTTTGTACACGATTGCCGCGTGCGAAGCATTGGTCCCGTAAAACGCGCCCGATACGTCCGTCGTGCATCCGCTCACGCAGCCGGACCCGGTGGTGGTCAGTGAGGGTGCGCCGGACGCGGAAAAGTTGTTGCTGGTTGCGGTGACGTTGAGCGGTATTCCGGACGTTATCGGAGCCGTGGTCGTGAATCCAGGGGACACGAAGGTGTATGAAGCTCCGCCGACATTGGCCGTGCCCTGAACGCCGACGATCGGCGCCCCGGTGAAATTTCCGACGAGCGTTCCGCTAAAGGTACCGGGCGTACTCGCGCCGTCTGTCGGCGCAGTCGCGCCGACCATGTTGTACGTGTACCAGGCACCTGCACCGCTCGGAATTTGGGTGGGAAGCGTCGGCAGGCCCACCACGTAATGCAGCCCGCCCTGCGGCGTGTAGTTGACTGCCGTGGTGCTTCCCGAAATCGTGACGTCGACGTTGCCGGTCCACCTACCCCAGGAAACAATCAGCTTGTCGACTGTGCCGGGTTCGAAGACGGCGCCGTTGTCCGTTTGGGTGCCGAGCAATTTGTATTGCGATGTCGGCGACGCAAAGCTTGGCGTCGCGAATTCCGTCATCTTGCCTTGCGACGGAATCGGATTGAAC